>NZ_CAWMYC010000099.1:0-103792 GCF_963872035.1 Scytonema sp. HK-05 | reverse complement strand
AGTTAATAAAAAGCCGCCACTAAACGGCGGGGCTTTAAACCCCATTTTTCGGTAATCATCAAAACTGGAGGACAATCATCACCCAAAATAGCTCGCATCTTGGCGCAACAAGCAAAGCCATCCATTCCTGGCATCATCGCATCTAATAAAACCATGTCTAGTGGTTGTTGCTGACAAATATCTAAACAATGTTGTCCGTTGCACGCCTCGGCAAATCGATATCCTTCCTTCTCCATAGCCCGCTGCAGCACCAAGCGAAAAGCTTTTTCATTATCTACAACAAGAATCAATGGTGGGTTATTCTGAAAGTCGGCATTAGGCATGCTGTCTCCTTGGATGTTGTCATTGCAAAGCAGCTTCTACCTGTTGATACTCTTTCTTAAGCTACTAGCCCAGGGTAGAAATACTGACTTGGAAATGCCCTGACTCCTCTGTTCTATTTCTTTGCATGGTTAAGCAAAAACCATTACTCGAAGCGCTATATAGACGCTCTATTTCTGGTAGTTTTGTTTTTGTCACATTTTTTTATATATATTGATTTATATTTTATATTTCTTAAGGTAGGTTTGTTTTTTCTTTCCTACCTACTTAGCTAAAGCTTTAAAGCAGCCATTTTCCAATTTCTGAAGTACATCCAACAAGAGTGAGAACTCACAACTCACCAATCAGGATGCATTCTGCGTTCTTTCAAAAGGTATTCTATGCAATTGAAACCCGCCATATCTGTTTTTAGAGCAGTCAGTGATTTGTTTAGAATTATTGCATTTCAAATTTCCAAGCCAAGTTTATTTTCTTTTAATGCAAGAATAGGGTAGATACTGTTAGCCTGTGAATTGAGCAAAGCAGCAATTCAACTCTATTACAGGTGTTTCAGACTGTTAACAAAGCTTCACAATTAGTGATTAATCTTTAGTTCTATACCAATTGGTTGACTGGTCAAAAATTAGCAAGGAATTTCTATTTAGGTTCTAAACATTATGCCAATTCAACTTCCCAGCCCCAATATGAAGCATTATCGTAATGAATGGATTGAGGAATGGTGCCTAGAAAATGGCTGGACAGATCTCTTTGAGGAGCGGTGTAACAACTACTGGGCATTTCCTCCAGGAGCAGTTATGCCTGAGCCAATTCCGACTCACACTCTCAAATTGATTAAAGCTCAAAAGGGACTGACATCTCAGGAAAAATTCTGGTCGATATCAGCAGTTCTTGGCACACTTGTAGCTGTCATGTCTACCTATTTGCTCAAATGTCCAATGCCTCTAGTTTTGGCTTTTGCTTTTGATGCAGTGACGGCAGCTCAACTTGAGGTAGAGTAAGCTGAAAGTTGAGTTATTGTGACTAGGGCGTGTTTAAGGTTGGTTGACTTTTGGAAGAGGTACGTGACTGTGGATACGTCCCATTAAATATCTGGGCAAACTGTTCGGCTGTAAAAGACTGTACCAGGTTTAAGTTTAATGGTGCTTGGCTAATAAATTTGGCGTAGGATGCGCTCACATAGGGGCGATATTGCTGTTGATTGATCAAATGAGTTTGGAAGAATACCAAGCTAAGAGCATTGACATAGGAGCGAGCGATCGCCGGATCTGGACCAATTAAACTCGGGGGAACAGGTAAAAGTCCCGTATTAGGATTTATTTTGTCCACAGTAGAGAAATGCGTTCCGTTCTCGATTAAGACAAGGTACTTATTTTGAGTTTGCAGCCAGGTAAACGGACGAATCTGTTCTGGTACAGCTGGCGTAAAAATATCTTGACTACCTCCAACCAGCATCACAGGAACTTGGATTTGGCGAAATCCCTCTTGTCCTAAAATCGTACTACCCAAGGGATTGAGTGCCATCACTGCTTTAATTCTTTGGTCTTGTAGGGGATAGTTATCAGCTTGCAGATCACCAGCTCGGCATTGTAAAAAAACTGATAAATTCAAAGAACGATTGGGATAACAATCCTTACGAATTTGCTCAAAATTAATTGTTGCTCCTGCCGAGGTGAGAACAGTATATCCTCCTAAAGAATGACCAATTGCGCCTACCTGTTGCAAATTCAGTTGTCCTTTAAAGGTGGGGTTAGTTTCAGAAAGACGCTGAAGTTCATCCAAAAGAAACTTGACATCCAGTGGACGATTAATTAACTCTGTAGCTTGTGGTGGACCAGCCAAACCAGCAAAGTATTGCTCAAATTTCTTAGCATCACTCCCAGGATGTTCGAGGACAGCAACTGCAAAGCCATAAGAAGCCAAATGCTGAGCCACGTAAGCAAATGTCTCCCGGTTTTCCGCTACGCCGTGAGAAATCACGATCACGGGGAAAGGAGGCTTTTGGGTATTTTGAGTTTTCGTTACTGTTTGAGGTAGATATAAATCAGCCTCAAAACGCCGACTTCGAGAGTTATCATTGAGAGTCAGGGTTTGTTTTGAGAAGCGAAAAGAACCTGCACGTCGTAAGTCTGGCTGTTTTGAAAAATCCGTGCTTGGCTGATTTGCTGCTTCTGTTTCTGCTATTTGTTTGAGTACAACAACAACTGCATCTCTTTTCTGAAGGAGTTCTGACAAGTTAGCGATAATTCCTTGGGTTTCGCTCAAATTTAGCCTGATAGTTGGGCTAGGATAGCGACGGATTACATTCACAACAGTTAAGCCTTCTGAGTCAGCAGCACCCAAGATGAGCGCAGAACGTAGAGCGTAGAAACCATTTTGTCTAGCTTCTGTAAGTAGCAATTCGCCCAGACGTTTCAGCAAGTTTTCACCAATGGCTGAGTAGCTGAACTGAGAGACTAGGGTGGGGGTAACATTAAACCTTGTCTGGAGGAAGTTTCGCAGTTGTGCCAACTGCTGTGGTGGGACACGATTAGCATAAAAGGAAAATTCTTTAGTAATCTTACCTTCTTTGGCAAACACTTCTAAGGAAGCTGTGGAGATAGAAAACTCACCAAACGGAGGATAGAAGAATTCAATTTCCTCTGCTCCTAGTACCGGAGTTGTCGTGGTAATACTGGAGAGGATTCCGAAGGTGAAAGCACTTAATAATGTTTGTAGCCAACTTTTGCGAGCAGACCAATCTTTTACCACACCTGGTAGGACTTTGGTGTTAACTTTTGTTTGGTTGTGAGGTATTATCATTTGAAAAATTTTACTTGCCCACGTATAGCGGTTCTCAATTGCATGGAGTACATGCTAGGGGCACAAGGCATTGCTTTGTGCCCCTACTTTAACTGTGTTTAAGCCACTGAAAAATTGCACTTGCGATTTTTGATTCTTTTTCTACAATAGTAAAAAAAATATTTCAATATTATTACTTAATTTTATTTATTTTTTAGTATAAAAACATTATTGTTAATTTCCTCAGGTTGATGAAAATTTTAACATAGTAAACGGCATGATTTTTGCTGAAACAGCTTGTTTTGATAGCTTTACTTCATATATGCAGGACTAGACGTTATAAAGGTAATACTTTAACTTATCTTTGAATCAGAAGAACTATTTTCGATTTTTTATATATACAAAAATCGCTCAAGTTGATATACTTCTTCTAAAGCAAATACGTCATAGAGCGTACGTATACAGGTTTGCATCCTAACCCCTAGTACCGCAAGGCGGAAGTCAAAAGTCAAAAGTCAAAAGTCAAAAGTATTATGGAATGAGGTTTTTAGGGATTTTAAATGGTGAACCAGCGCTGCAGGAGGGTTTCCCTCCGTAGGCGACTGGTGAACCCGAAGGGTTGCCCTATTTACGCCGCGTTGTACTAGATTTCGCAAGTATCTCATTTTTTTGTGGAGATACTCGTTTCTACTTGCTTAATTGTGAATAAAGCAAAGTAGTAAACCGCTCACTGTGTAGCGGTTCCGATAACTACAAAACACCCTTGCTCGTTTTGCCCACCTAAAAGAAAACTGCAGCAATCGGCAGCCATGCAACTGCTACTTTCACCCCTTTTACATGGGGACACCAGACAAAGAAGTCTCCAAAGAGGACAGCCTGTAGCTCACGTAGTGCAGATGCGCCCAAGACACGACTTTCTCGTCGCAAGCACGGTTGTTGCAGCTTCGTCACTACCCCTAATTATGTTTGGTATTCTGCCATAGACACTTTCTGTGGTGAGATACGCTTTCACTGTTTACTTACTCCCCTTTTTGCGTGTAAAATTTCCTATTTTCTCTCCCCCTGCTTCTCCTGCTTCCGAAAGCTGCGATCATGGGTAATCTTTGCGTGGAAACGGAGTCGCGCTCCTCAGGTTTGCTTCTACCAAAAGTTGCAGCAGAATTGTTATCCCTGCTGAATTCATCTGAACAAATCTTTAGGAGGACGGATTCATGGAATCATCAAACAACACGACATTCGAGCAGCAAGTTTTTGAACTTACGAACCAAGAACGAGCCAAGAATGGTCTTTCACCTCTGAAAGCAAATGCTGAGTTGAACTTTGCTGCAGACAAATATGCTGAAGAGATGTCAGAACGTCGTGTCTTGAGTCATACAGGACCAGATGGCTCTAAAGCTTGGGATCGAGCAGAGGCAGTTGGCTATGAAGCTCGAATGATGGGAGAGAATATAGCTGCAGGTCAAAGAACACCTGAACAGGTTGTAAAAGGTTGGATGGATAGCCCTGGACACCGAGCTAATATCCTCAGGTCGCAATATACTGATATCGGCGTTGGTTTTTATAACAACTATTGGGTTCAGGACTTTGGTAGTGGTGATACAAACCCGATTAGCAACATACCAGGATCTACATCTAACTCAGAGATTGTAGCCCAATCAGCACCTGCCCCGGAATCTACCTCCACGCTTACAACGACATTGGGCAATATTTTTTCTTCAGATTCTCAACCTACACCTGAATCTGGTTCTGACACCAAAGGAAGTGGTAGTGACATCATAACCAAGCAACCTAATGATTGGCTGCTCAACGGTGGTGTGGACAACAACACGCTCTCAACCGCTCCTAAAGGTGATACTTTCATAGTTGGTGAAGGTGCAAACGCTGACTGGATTAAAAACCTTCAACTGAGCGACGACAAAGGTGTTATCGGTCGTCTCGACACAATCTTTGAGACATTATCAGCGCCTCAAACTCAAATAAGTAACCAAACCCTAACTGAAGATAGGAATAGGGGAACTTTGTTTGCACAAGTACAAGACGTTAATGCTAATTCTTTGATTCCAGCAGGATCAATACCGTTTAGTTACAAAGGTTAGTTACAAGGTTTTCTGTAAGGTAGGCAATGCCCATAAAAGCTTATGTGACGGACATTTGAGATTTTGTGCGGCATTGCCCATACCATTTATGGTCTAATCAGAGCGAAAAGCCCTGTAATACCATTTCACGTTAATCGCGATACATTGAAATTCTGTAAAGACGCGCCATGGCGCGTCTCTACACTACCGATTTGTATCATCCTTTTCGTAAAATGGTATAAGTGATTATCCGAACTTGACATGAGGGTTATTTGTGACAATTCTATGCGTTTAGAGACGTAGCATCCTACGTCTCTACATAGGTCATAAGACTTGGTGGCGGGAAGATATTAACGAAATAACCACACGCGCAACAGTGAAAGCAACTGTTCGATATCTACAGGTTTGGTGATGTAGTCCGATGCACCTGCTTCAATACACTTTTCTCTGTCGCCTTGCATTGCCTTTGCGGTTAGTGCAATAATCGGCAGGGATTTAAATTGATTGTTCTGTCGGATTTGGCGGGTTGTTTCATAACCATCCATTTCTGGCATCATCACATCCATCAACACCACATTAATATCAGGTGTATTTTGCAAAACTTCGATGCCATCTCTCCCATTTTCGGCATATAAGACCTGCATTTGATAACGCTCTAGCATACTTGTGAGGGCAAAGATATTACGCACATCGTCATCTACAATGAGAACTTTTTTACCCGCAAGTACTGAGTCAGTGGAATGCAACTGTTCCAGAATTTCTCGCTTGGGGGCAGGCATATTTGCCTGAACTCTGTGCAGGAACAAGGCTGTTTCATCAAGCAGACGTTCTGGAGAGCGGACATCTTTAATAATAATCGTCTCTGCCAAGCGCCTGAGTTGAGTGTCTTCTGCTCTATTCAATTCTCTGGCAGTGTAGACGATAATTGGTAGTGCTTCACCATTGGGTTGTTGTTTGATTTTTTCGATCAGTTCAAACCCGCTCATGTCGGGCAAACCTAAATCGAGAACGACACAATCAAAATACCCATTTTGTATGGCTTCTAGCGCCTCGGCACCGGTGCGGACAGCAGTGGTGGCAACATCGGTGTTGCCAATCAACTCCACTATGCTGTGCCGTTGATTCTCGTCGTCTTCCACGACGAGTAGATTTTTCACCCGGCGTTCGACGAAACCTTTGATTTTGGTCAATGCTTGATGCAACGCCTCACTACTAACGGGCTTTTGGATATAAGCAATTGCGCCTAGTTGCAATCCGCGCTGTCGTCCCTCCTCAACTGTCATAATATGGACTGGGATATGACGGGTACTTGGATCATGCTTGAGGCGATCCAGCACTGCCCAACCATCCATTCCAGGTAAGCGGATATCCAAGATGATCGCTGAAGGCTGAAATTGTTGTGCCAGCGCTAAACCCGTACTGCCACTGTGGGCGACAATGCCCTTAAATCCTTGTTGTCGCGTCATGTCTAAAAGAATACGGGCAAAATTAACGTCATCTTCGACGATGAGAAGTATGCGATCGCCCTCTTGGATATTGCCTCTGTCATCAAGCAGGGAACTGGTGATTTGGTCGGGTGATATGCTGTTGGGGCTTGTTGTAATAGGAGGTTCGCCAGATGCGGGGCTAGAGTCCACGTTCACGTATGCTTGCGGTGCGCTCAGCGCGAAGCGTGTCTCAAGGGCAGAATAAGGTTGGGGTGTTTTGTGACGAAGTGCCCTGGTGGAGGGCTGTGGTGAAATCCTCTGTCCATCTTCCCATGTTCCCATCTCTTGATCTGAGTGAAGCGACTGGGGTAAGTAAAGTGTAAACGTACTACCTTCCCCAAGACGGCTCGTTAATTTAATTTCTCCACCAAGAAGACGGGTGATTTCGCGGCTAATTGATAAGCCTAACCCCGTACCACCATATTTGCGACTCGTGGTGCCATCAGCTTGTTGAAACGCCTCGAAAATGATCCTTTGCTTTTCAGGGGCAATGCCAATTCCCGTATCGCTGACTGCGAAAGCGATCACAGTTTGAGCGTGGCTCAAAGTTGCGTGATCGGGACTCCACCCTTGTGTTGCCACGAAGATGTGCAAGCGGACTTCTCCACGTTCTGTAAATTTAAAAGCATTGGCAAGCAGATTTTTCAAGACTTGTTGTAAGCGCTTTGCATCTGTGTGGATGCTTCTGGGCAAATTCGGAGCACAGTCAACGGTGAAATTGAGCCCTTTGTCAATAGCGACTTGTCGAAAGGTACGCTCAATGTGTTCTTGCAATTCTGTAAACAGCATCTGGTCTACGTCAATTGACATTGTTCCAGATTCAATTTTTGCTAAATCTAAAATGTCGTTGATCAGCGTTAACAAGTCATTGCCTGCTGAGTAAATCGTACGGCTATACTCGACTTGTTTGGCAGTGAGGTTCTTCTCGACATTATCTGTCAGCAATTTCGCCAAAATCAACAAGCTGTTCAACGGTGTCCGCAATTCGTGGGACATATTTGCGAGAAACTCAGACTTGTATCTTGACGAGAGCGCCAGTTGTTCTGCTTTCTCTTCTAATTCTCGGCTTGCCTTTTCAATTTCTTGATTTTTGCGTTCGACTTCTTTGTTTTGTAAAGCTAATAACTCGGACCTTTCTTCGAGAGAAGCGTTGGTTTCTTGTAACTCTTCTTGCTGTTTCTTCAGTAAATCCTCGGAGGCTTTGAGCGATTGAGCCTGTTGTTCTAGCCGCTTGTTGGTTTCTCGCAGTTCGTTTTGTTGACTTTGTAACTCGTGTGCCAAAGACTGCGACTGTTTAAGTAACTCTTCAGTACGCATACTGGCGGCGATGGTGTTCAACACGATCGCGATACTTTCGGTGAGTTGGTCGAAGAATGACAGATGAATCTCGCTAAAGCGGCGGAATGAAGCGAGTTCAATAACTGCTGTGACTTGTCCTTCAAACAGTACAGGTAACACAACGACATTCAGCGGCGTAAATTCGCCTAAGCCAGAACTAATCTTGATATAGTCGTGCGGGACTTCTGTCAGCAGAATGCGTTCTTTTTCCAAAGCGGATTGTCCCACTAAACCTTCACCCAAGTAGAAGCGGTTGGCAAGATGCCTGCGCTCGCGGTATGCGTAGCTGCTGAGTAACTTCAAATACTGCGTCTCTTCCGCAGAATCCATGATATAGAAGACGCCATGCGAAGCTCCCACTAACGGTGCTAACTCGGAGAGAATCAGTTTAGACACCGTTTCTAGATCACGCTGACCCTGAAGCATTCGGGTAAACTTGGCGAGGTTCGTTTTCAACCAGTCTTGTTCAGTGTTTTTCTGCGTTGTCTCCCGCAGGTTGGCAATCATCTGGTTGATGTTGTCTTTGAGGATGGCGACCTCACCTTCTGCTTCCACGGCAATCGAACGCGTTAAGTCGCCTTTGGTCACAGCCGTTGCCACCTCGGCGATCGCCCGCAACTGAGTGGTGAGGGTAGCAGCCAGTTCGTTGACGTTGTCGGTCAAATCTTTCCAAGTTCCCGCCGCCCCTGGCACTTTGGCTTGTCCACCCAACTTACCTTCAATACCCACCTCACGCGCCACGGTGGTGACTTGGTTGGCAAACGTCGCCAGCGTGTCAATCATTTCGTTGATTGTTTCTGCCAAAGTTTCAATTTCTCCTTTGGCATCCAGCATCAGTTTCCGCTTCAAGTCACCGTTAGCAACTGCCGTCACCACTTTGGCAATGCCTCGCACTTGTGCCGTCAAGTTCCCTGCCATCGAGTTCACGTTGTCGGTCAAATCTTTCCAAGTCCCAGCTACACCTTGCACTTGGGCTTGTCCGCCCAATTTACCTTCGGTTCCCACCTCACGGGCAACTCGCGTCACCTCTGATGCAAAGGAACTCAGCTGATCCACCATTGTATTAATGGTGTTCTTAAGTTCCAGAATTTCGCCTTTGACATCAACGGTGATTTTCTTCGATAAGTCACCTGTTGCCACTGCCTTTGTCACTTCGGCAATGTTCCGCAGTTGTGCCGTCAAGTTACCTGCCATCAAGTTGAAGTTGTCGGTCAAATCTTTCCACGTACCGGCAACACCTCTGACATAAGCTTGCACACCTAACTTACCTTCGGTTCCCACCTCACGGGCAACTCGCGTCACCTCGGATGCAAACGAGTTGAGTTGGTCCACCATCGTATTGATAGTGTTCTTCAACTCCAAAATTTCACCTTTGACATCAACAGTAATTTTCTTAGAAAGGTCGCCGTTTGCCACCGCCGTTGTGACTTCGGCAATGTTCCGCACCTGTGCCGTCAACGAACCCGCCATCGAATTCACGCTGTCGGTTAAGTCCTTCCAAGTTCCCGCAACTCCCCGAACTTCCGCTTGCACGCCCAGCTTACCTTCGGTTCCCACTTCACGGGCAACTCGCGTCACCTCAGAAGCAAACGAGTTTAGCTGATCCACCATTGTATTTATGGTGTTCTTGAGTTCCAAAATTTCGCCTTTGACATCAACGGTGATTTTCTTAGAAAGGTCGCCAGTTGCCACCGCCGTGGTGACTGTGGCAATGTTCCGCACCTGTGCCGTCAACGAACCCGCCATGAAGTTCACGCTGTCGGTCAAATCTTTCCAAGTTCCGGCAACACCGCGCACATCCGCTTGTACACCCAGCTTACCTTCAGAACCCACTTCACGGGCAACCCGCGTCACCTCCGATGCAAAGGAGTTGAGTTGATCCACCATGATATTGATGGTGTTTTTCAACTCCAAAATTTCCCCTTTGACTTGCACAGTGATTTTCTTAGAAAGGTCACCGTTGGCGATCGCTGTCGTCACGTCGGCAATGTTTCGCACCTGCGCCGTCAAGGAACCCGCCATGAAGTTAACCGAGTCAGTCAAGTCCTTCCAAGTTCCGGCAACGCCTTTCACATCGGCTTGTACACCCAGCTTGCCTTCAGAACCCACCTCACGGGCGACTCGTGTTACCTCGCTGGCGAAGGAACTCAGTTGATCCACCATTGTATTAATGGTGTTTTTCAACTCCAAAATTTCGCCTTTGACATCAACAGTAATTTTCTTCGAGAGGTCACCATTTGCCACCGCCGTCGTCACTTCCGCGATGTTCCGCACTTGTGAAGTCAACGAACCCGCCATCAAGTTCACGTTATCGGTCAAGTCCTTCCAAGTCCCCGCCACACCTCGTACTTCTGCTTGTACGCCCAGCTTACCTTCGGTGCCAACTTCACGGGCTACCCGCGTCACCTCCGAGGCGAAGGAGTTGAGTTGATCCACCATCGTATTAATAGTGTTCTTCAACTCCAGAATTTCGCCTTTGACATCAACAGTAATTTTCTTCGAGAGGTCACCTGTTGCCACCGCCGTCGTCACTTCCGCGATATTCCGCACCTGCGCTGTCAAGGAACCCGCCATGAAATTTACACTGTCCGTCAAGTCCTTCCAAGTTCCCGCAACACCCCGGACTTCCGCTTGACCGCCAAGTTTACCATCTGCACCCACCTCACGGGCAACTCGCGTCACCTCCGATGCGAAGGAGTTGAGCTGATCCACCATGATGTTCACGGTGTTCTTCAACTCCCAAATCTCACCTCTAACATCAACAGTAATTTTCTTAGAGAGGTCACCATTGGCGATCGCTGTGGTCACTTCAGCAATATTCCGCACCTGTGCCGTCAAGGAACCTGCCATCAAGTTCACGTTATCCGTCAAGTCCTTCCAAGTTCCGGCAACGCCTCGCACTTCTGCTTGTACGCCCAGCTTACCTTCGGTTCCCACTTCACGGGCAACCCGCGTCACCTCTGATGCAAAGGAATTGAGCTGATCCACCATTGTATTAATAGTGTTTTTCAACTCCAAAATTTCGCCTTTCACATCTACGGTGATTTTCTTCGATAAGTCACCGTTTGCCACCGCCGTTGTTACTTCAGCGATGTTCCGCACCTGTGCCGTCAAAGAACCTGCCATGAAATTCACACTGTCGGTCAAATCCTTCCAAGTCCCCGCAACACCCCGTACTTCCGCTTGACCGCCTAGTTTACCATCTGCACCTACCTCACGGGCGACCCGCGTCACTTCCGATGCGAAGGAGTTGAGCTGATCCACCATGATGTTAACGGTGTTCTTCAACTCCAGAATTTCGCCTTTGACATCAACAGTAATTTTCTTGGAAAGGTCGCCATTTGCCACTGCTGTCGTTACTTCGGCAATGTTGCGCAATTGTGCCGTCAAGTTCCCCGCCATCAAGTTGACGCTGTCGGTCAAATCCTTCCAAGTTCCCGCAACACCACTCACTTCTGCTTGTACGCCCAGTTTGCCTTCGGTTCCCACCCCACGGGCAACCCGTGTGACTTCTGATGCAAAGGAATTAAGTTGATCCACCATTGTGTTGATGGTGTTTTTCAACTCCAGAATTTCACCGTTAACATTAACAGTAATTTTCTTAGAAAGGTCGCCGTTTGCCACTGCTGTCGTCACTTCCGCAATATTGCGAACTTGTGCCGTCAAATTCCCCGCCATCAAGTTGACGTTGTCAGTCAAATCCTTCCAAGTTCCCGCAACACCCCGAACTTCCGCTTGTACGCCCAGTTTGCCTTCGGTTCCCACCTCTCGGGCGACTCGTGTCACCTCAGATGCAAACGAGTTCAACTGCCCCACCATCGTATTGACCATTTGGGCAGTTTGCAGAAATTCCCCTTTCAAGGGTCTACCTTCAATTTCTGGTGCGATCGTTTGAGATAAGTCACCATTCGCCACAGCCCGGATCACACGCGCTGTTTCCGCTGTCGGCTGGACTAAATCTGTCACTAGGGTGTTGACAGAATCAACACAATCTGACCAAGAACCTTGAACTTTTCCTAGAGAGGCACGTTCGCTGATTTTGCCGTCTTTCCCAACAACATTACTAATTCGCTGTAGCTCTTCTGTCAGCCGTTCATTTTGTTCAATAATATCGTTGAGCGTATCAGCGATTTTTCCTGCCATGCCTGTTTGATCTAAGGGCATACGGGCAGAAAAGTCTCCTTTTTTGACGGCTGCCAGCGTTTTCAATAGCTGTCTTAAATCCAGATTATCGGTTTCTCTCGTTAACTGTTCAGTCGGCATGGCGGCGGGGCTTTAATATCTATATTAATTATTATCAATTAATTTTCTCTGCTACTGCTTGCTATCAGTTCCAATTGCGTTCTTTGACACAAAAGATACACCAATATATTCCGCAAGAAGAAACTTTGCGATTCGACAGCTAGCTGTACAAGAGATGCAGTATAAACTATAACGAATTTAAAACACCTTGATAAAGATAGATTCTAGAAATCTATCCCGAGTATGAAAAGTCTTTTTTTTGAGAATACTCCCTAATTTTTCAGTTCCACTGAGGCGATCTGCGCTTCGCAGCAGCGCTTCGCTATCGCCCGGATACGTAATTACATGACTGCTTGCTATGTAGTAGATGTGACCAGACTTATTACTTTAGAAGCAATTCGCGGCGTTGAAGCTCATAACTTTGGATTTTGGGATGCTCAAATTTGGGCTACTGCGAGGCTGAATCAAATTTCAGAGGTTTACAGTGAGGATTTCAATTCCGGTGCAATGATAGAGGGTGTACAGTTTACTAATCCTCTCACAAATTAGGTGTAGGTTGGATGGAACGATAGCGAAACTCAACAAATAATAGAGTGCTTGCAAAAGTATATGGGAGCATCCCAATGCGTGCAAAAACAATGGTAATGGGAGCATCTTGCTCCCTACTTTAATTGAAAGCGGGCAAGATGCCCGCACTACAAAATAAAATAAATTTACACATTTGGGATGCTCCCAAGTATATGGATATTTAGAACCGCAGAACTACGCAGATAAACGCAGATAAATTATCTGTGTCCATCTGTGTCCATCTGTGGTTTTTTTACAAAATAGTCTTTTGCAAGAGACACCATGAACTACCCACCATTACCAAACCTAATTCTTGAGTTTAGTCCAACGCCAAGCCAGCCAGCCAAAAAGCAAGGTAGCAGCAAAACTCCAAAACAACGATGTCACTATGAGATGCGGCGGTTTGTTAAAAGATATTGTGATTGGTTTGTCAATGTGTTGCGTGACAACGCCAGAGACGATCGCCCCTGCACCCAATCCGACACCGACGATTTGGATAGTGTTTTCTAAAGAGCGATCGCGTTCGGCTTGTTCTATTTCTACTATCCCGCGAATTGAGGATATAGCTTGCTCTAACAACGTAGAACCGTGACGGAAATATCCCAAATCAGCTTGAATTTGTTTTTGGAAAAAAGGAGAATTGTCCTGGCTGAAAGCTTTTAAAAGCGCCAAGTCAGCATTTTGGATTATACCACTTATTTGTTGCAATTTTTCGGAATAATTAGACTCATTTATGGCGATTGTATTTTGATAATCTTCTAAATTTCGCAGCAAACGAGTATACTTCAAGGCTAATTGCGGTAATTCTTTCAACTTGTTTTTCAAGTCTTTTAATTCGTTTGTTGTCACCTCATCGTTTTCATCTTTCTTGGGCAAGTTATCAATTGCGTCTTCTATCTCTTTATAGGCTGAAGCAACATCGTGATAAGTAATGCGACTATCTTGATAAGCTTTGATAATTTTGGTGCGAAAGAAGAACAAGTCTAACAATTCTTGATAACATAGATTTAAATTCTCATCTGCCTTGCTATCGCGGAATAACCAGATGAGGACGTGTTGATAGTGAGTTAACTGGCTAAACAAGCCATATTCAAAAATCGGACTTCCAAATAACTCTCCTTGACGATGAAAAGGCGGACGTTGAGATGCATTAGGAAAAACTGCTTCCAGACACTCTTGAGCAATTTTATGGAGATTTTTTTCATCTTTAGCGCCTGTTAGCCAAGCGGTTATTAATAAAGTTTGTCCGAGAAAGAATTTGTTCTTTTCTAAGGTGAAACAATTATTTGGATTTAACTTGCTTAAGAAAGCAATATTGACATCTTCCGTTGGTGTACCATCATCTTCTTTTTCTGGACGACGTAAATTGAGCCACAAAGCGTAGCTATCAGAAAGTCGTAAGGGATGAGCAAAGCCTTTAATGACGACTTGTTGCTTGTCATCTAGCGAGATTTTACCCTCTACATCTACAGCATAATTATCATCTTTGACTTCTAAGTCTTTGAGCAAATCAACGCGCAAACTGTCCGGTTCTTTGTGAATATCTATGCGCCGACTCAGATGTAAATCTTGATGTAAAGTGGAGTGGACTATTTTATCAGCATTTTGCCACAGTTGAATATCATCAGCTTGCACAGAAGTGGGATCTATATTTGCACCTTTGTAAAGCTGAAAAGCGAAGAGGTGAATATTAGGAGCATAGATTTTCATGTAAGGTTTTGGTACTCAGTTTTTGATATTTTCTCCCTTCTCATTCCCTTCTCGTTCCCTTCTCGTTCCCATGCTCTGCATGGGAATGCATTCTGTGAGGCTTTGCCTCCAGTTTATCAGTTTTGAGGCAGAGCCTCAAACCATGCGTTCCCAGCCGGAGGCTAGGAACGAGAAGCCGGAGAAAGCCGGAGGCTAGGAACGAGAAGCAGGAGGCTGGGAACGAGGAACGAGAAACTCTATTTTTGCTCATCTCCCTTCTTTCTTTCTTGTAATTTTTGCACTTCCTCTTGCAAAACTCGGTAACGATTTTCCAGAGTATTTTCTTGACTTTGCGGTTTCGTCTTCGCCACTTTACTAATTTCTCGTTCTTCAACCAGCATGGCATCTATCACAGATTTATGATTTTTGTACCACTGACGAATCACTTCTGCAATTGCTTCTGAGGTAAGATTTTCTATCGCAGCAAGATTTTTTTGCAGTGTCGGTAAATCGGCGATCGCATCGTCAGAAAACACATAATCTTGTTCTCTCACGACTTGGGTAAAGGCTTCGATAATCTTATCTGGTTCCATAGTTTTTACCTGTTTGAGATTTTGGATTATTTTTCTCGGTTGTATCCTTCATACAACCTGATTATGAATAAGGAAATACTCCCCCTCTCTGCTAGCGGAGAGGGGGTTGGGGGGTGAGGTTATTCTCCTATTGCACAAAAAGCTGCCCAAAAACCCGCCTGTTCAAATGGTTTATGTTCTGGCTTATATTCTTTTAATCTCTCTTTGACTTTCTGTTTTTGTTGAGCATTCATATCTGTTTTAGTATCAATCCATTGCAGTAACTCTTCTTGCGTGACTCGACGAAACCACTGCTGTGCAGAGTTAAGAGCAATTGGCACATTGTGAGTTACTGTTTGCAAGTTTTCATAAAATTTAATCATTAATAAAGCGGTGGAAAAGTCATCGACAGCCCATAAACTACTGACAATACTGGCTGCACCGGCGCGGATAAACCCACTGGGTAAACCAATATATTCATCGCTGGTATTGAAACCGTCAACTAAGCCTGTTTCGCAAGCGGAAAGCGTCACAAGACGACAGTTAGGTAAATTTAATTGAAAGATATCTTCTAGAGTAAGGCACTTTTTTAAATCAATTCCGGCGTCTTCAGAAACTCGCAAATAGCGGGAGATTTCTGCATCTGCTGGGAGAGGAGAAATCTCAGAAGCTGCTAACTGTAAAGCGGATTTTTCAGGAAGGTTAAAATTGAAGTAGCCGTGACAAGAAAAATGCAGCCAGTTTGCATCGCGGAAATATTCGGCGGTTGTTGGTTCTGTCAAAGCTTGTGCTGTTGCTTCACTTTTTTTCAGGATTTGGCGTGGGTGAAATGCAGCAGCAATTGTCTCGACTTCGATGTCGGTGAATTCTAAATTATCTGTCGGGTTTTGAATCGCGAATAGGTGACTGTTCAAAACCTCACCCCCTCCCCTCTCCTTAGTAAGGAGAGGGGTGCCCGTCAGGGCGGGGTGAGGTAATTTAGTATGAGATAATGTTTTGGCTTTGTTTTGCGTCACGCGCCAAAGTTGACAACTGGGGGCGTATCCTACTCCCTGGGGGAATAATTCCAGGAGACACGATTCCTGTATGGGTAAAGCATGGAGAGGGAGAAGGTGCAGGTAACGATGGGGTATTAAAATAACTTTCTTGCACTCTTGTGGAACAACAGAAAGAATTTCTTGTATATGTAAAATCTCAGCGAGTTGGCTGAGTTTATCATTCAGGCAATATCGCCAGTGCTTTTTGTTATCAGAGTAAAGCTGGAGATATTCATCTCTCCAATTCTGCAACTTTTTTAAATCTTGAGGTTCCGACTGCCAAATTTCTGGTTGCTCTTTGTGGCGGGTGATGATGAAAGCGCGAAAACAATTGCCAAAGATATAGAATTGAATGATCGCAGTTTCCTTATCTAGCAGGTTGTAAATTTCGTCATAGCGGATAGGGTTTAAGCCGATAATTTTTGTGATCAGTTGTTCTCGCGTTTGACGCAACTTATTCAGCAAGGCATGATCGCTATCTTGGAGATAAGATTTTTCTGCTTGTTCTACACGGCGCTTTTCTTCTTCGATGTTTTGCTGTAGCTGTTGGAATTGATTTTTCAATTCTTCAGAAATTGCGAGTTTGGGGTACAAGTCAGGGGTGAACAGCAGTTCCACCAAGTTACGGGTTTTGCTACGCTCAATATATTCGATTGCTTCGCTATATTTTTTCAACTCCAGACAAACTTCTACCATGCGGCGATAAAGACTGTTCCATTCTTCTGCTTGTTTGCGTTTGCTTTCATCGCCAGAAACAATTTCCCCCCGCAACAACTCCGCTGTTTCAATAGCAGATTTAAAAGTTGTGTAAGCGTCAGTGAAGCGTTGTACGTCTTGGTAAGCAATACCCAGGTTGAATGATGTGTCAGCATGGTTTTGCGGGAAGGCGTCTTTGGTTCTAACGGACAAAGCATTCGTGTAAGAAGCGATCGCCATTTCTATATTCTGTGCTTTCTCCCCCAATATTCTGTCAGAGTAAGCAAGCCCCAGATTATTTTGCGTCATCGCCCAATCTTGGGGAAACGCTTGGCGGGTGTAAACGGACAAAGCATTTGTGTAACAAGCGATCGCCATTTCTATATTCTGTGCTTTCTCCCCCAATATTCTGTCAGCGTAAGCAGTCGCCAGATTATTTTGCGTTGTCGCCCAATCTTGGGGAAACGCTTGGCGGGTTCTAACGGACAAAGCATTTGTGTAAGATGCGATCGCCATTTCTATATTCTGTGCTTTCTCCCCCAATATTCTGTCAGCGTAAGCAATCGCCAGATTATTTTGCGTTGTCGCCCAATCTTGGGGAAACGCTTGGCGGGTTCTTACGGACAAAGCATTCGTGTAAGAAGCGATCGCCATTTCTATATTCTGTGCTTTCTCCCCCAATATTCTGTTACGGTAAGCAGCCGCCAGATTATTTTGCGTCATCGCCCAATCTTGGGGAAACGCTTCGCGGGTGTAAACGGACAAAGCATTCGTGTAAGAAGCGATCGCCATTTCTATATTCTGTGCTTTCTCCCCCAATATTCTGTTACGGTAAGCAGCCCCCAGATTATTTTGCGTCATCGCCCATTGTTGGGGAAACGCTTGGCGGGTTCTAACGGACAAAGCATTCGTGTAAGAAGCGATCGCCAATTCTATATTCTGTGCTTTCTCCCCCAATATTCTGTCACCGTAAGCATTCCCCAGATTATTTTGCGTCATCGCCCATTGTTGGGGAAACGCTTGGCGGGTTCTAACGGACAAAGCATTCGTGTAAGAAGCGATCGCCAATTCTATATTCTGTGCTTTCTCCCCCAATATTCTGTTACGGTAAGCATTCCCCAGATTATTTTGCGTCATCGCCCATTGTTGGGGAAACGCTTCGCGGGTGTAAACGGACAAAGCATTCGTGTAAGAAGCGATCGCCAATTCTATATTCTGTGCTTTCTCCCCCAATATTCTGTTACGGTAAGCAATCGCCAGATTATTTTGCGTCATCGCCCAATCTTGGGGAAACGCTTCGCGGGTGTAAACGGACAAAGCATTCGTGTAAGATGCGATCGCCAATTCTATATTCTGTGCTTTCTCCCCCAATATTCTGTCAGCGTAAGCAAGCCCCAGATTATTTTGCGTCATCGCCCAATCTTGGGGAAAGGCGTCGCGGGTGTAAACGGACAAAGCATTCGTGTAAGATGCGATCGCCAATTCTATATTCTGTGCTTTCTCCCCCAATATTCTGTCAGCGTAAGCAGTCGCCAGATTATTTTGCGTACTCGCCCATTGTTGGGGAAACGCTTGGCGGGTGAACACGGTTAACACGACTTCATAACCAGCAATAGCAATTTCCATGTTGCTGGCTTTGTCACCCAAGGGGAATTGCTGAATGAGATTACTAAAATTGCCAATATCTCCAGCGATGGATGGTGCTTCATCTGTCTCAACTTCCGCCAGCTTACTTGTCGCCCAACGCCGCAAGACTTCTGCTAAATTACGATTGAGATATTTTGTGTTTTCTACCAGCAACGGGTAAATTACCTGCGCATCACCTTCGCTTTCTGCTGTTGCTTGCAGTACCTCCATCAAAAATTGCAGATAGGCTTGTAACCCATCTCCATCAGCGGTAAGGGGAGAATTCTCCCCCCTCTCTGCTTGCGGAGAGGGGGGTTGGGGGGTGAGGTTCAACGCTTCCCTCAACTGATTTGCCAGATTTCTCAACCAATTTCCTATTCCCCACATTTTCATACCCCCTGCAGTGAGAAATTCTCCGCCACAGCTTCCAGCATGAGCAAGAATTCAGCATCAAGTAAATCTTGGTTAGCCTGTAAAACCTCTGGTTCTTCCCCACTCGGACAATTCAGCAGTCTTTCAATCAAGTCGAGATAGGCTTGCTGGCGCTGTTCGTTCATCAGTAGGCGCGGGTGTGAGATATCAATATTATGATGCTTCAACAGTATTGCCCGCAATTACGGAAATATACGCCTGTTGCATTCATGACTTACACCTCACTCCGCCCTTACAGACACCTCTGTTCCAAATTGGGAGACGGGACGAGGGCATAGGTGTCTAAGGCAAGAACCTTGTCATTAAGTTACATCACGGCTTTATGCTTACCACCCCGAAGCTGCTTCACCCCACCCCGGCTTTGGCTAACGCCAAAACCTCCCCTCCCCTTACCAAGGGGAGGGGATTAAGGGGTGGGGTAAATCAACGTGGAATAAACGTTTGAACGTGATTGTTGACACGCATGGCTTCTAGCCCGTCCTATAAACTGGGCGGGCAAGATGCCCACCCCACTGTTAGGGGATAATTTATTTGTTGGAAATCCCTTAATACTCGGAGCCCGAAGTTCTGATACTCGTCGCTGAGATTTTGATACTCGTCGCCGAGTCTCAAACACTCGGAGCGCGAAGTTCTGATACTCGTCGCCGAGTCTTAAACACTCGTGGTTGAGTCTTAAACACTCATCGCTGAGTCTTCAACACTCGTCGCTGAGTCTTCAACACTCGGAGCGCGAAGTTCTGATACTCGTCGCCGAGTCTTAAACACTCGTCAACCAAGTTCTGATACTCGTCGCTGAGATTTTAGGGACTTCCAAATAAAAAAATATCCAACTTTTTCTTGTGGGATGGGCATCTTGCCCGTCCTATAAACTGGGGAGATTAGATACCATTGGTGTCAACTTAAGCCAAAACCCTGTCTTTAATCTCGTGCGCGGTGGTTCCACCTGGAAATGCCCTTAAAACAGTGAACAGTGAACAACTGATAACTGATAACTGATAACTGGTAACTGTTGAAGCGGCTAGCAACGCAAGTAAGGCAGGCAGAGCCTCCCAATAGGCATTCCCAGCCTCAGGCTGGGAACGAGGCAAGGCTGGGAACGAGGCAAGGCTGGGAACGAGGCAACGCAAGTAAGGCAGGCAGAGCCTCCCAATAGGCATTCCCAGCCTCAGGCTGGGAACGAGGCAAGGCTGGGAACGAGGCAAGGCTGGGAACGAGGCAACGCAAGTAAGGCAGGCAGAGCCTCCCAATAGGCATTCCCAGCCTCAGGCTGGGAACGAGGCACGCCAAAACCTCCCCTCCCCTTACCAAGGGGAGGGGATTGAGGGGTGGGGTAAATCAACGTGGAATAAACTGGGGAAACCAGATGCCCACCCCACTCTCATTGGATAATTTATTTGTTGAAATATTCTTTACGACCAATTGCGCTATTGTGAAGCTGAGTTTACCTGCGCACACCTTCTCCATTATTCATAGAATAGCATAAAATCCACATTTTTTGTAAGCAATTCCCCCTTGAGTTACGACAACACCTGCAAATATCTCGCGGAAAACTACCCAGCCGATTTTGCCAGATGGTTACTCTCCTCTGACACCTCAGATATCGAAGTCCTGAAAACCGAACTCAACCTAGAACCAATCCGCGCAGATTCAGTCACCTTCCTGCAAATCTCCAACCAAATCCTGCATTTAGAACAGGACTTACGCACTGAAAACCCGAAACCTCGATCCCCCCGCTAGCCCACGCCAGTCCGCTCAACGGGGGGAACCCCCGCACGCGGCTGGCTCCCCTTAAAAAGGGGGGAATCTTAAAAGCCCCCTTTTTAAGGGGGTTGGGGGATCTCTTCTGCGTAAGTCCGATAGAATTTCAAACTTCACCAAAATCCACACCGCCACTCGACTTTCGCATGCTTGATTACTACACAAGATTGAAACGACAATACTGGTGTGACATTGAGCAAGTGTTGATTTTCTTACAAGCCACTTCCTCAGAAATTGTCTTTAACACTCAATATGTGGACAGAAAAACCAGACACGAGTATCGAGTCATTCGTCTGTGGGAGGAAGATCCAACACCACTGCTGGCTAACCCCGCACTCCTACCACTGGCGACGTTGGCTAGAACCGACTCACCCCAGGACTTATTAGAACAAGTCGCCGCTGCTGTCGATATGATTGAGGAAAGGGACGAACGACAGAATATATCAGCTTGCGTACAGGTTTTAGCTGGTTTGAGGTTTCCAAAAAATTTGATTACACAGCTATTTAGAGAGGAAGTTATGCAAGAATCTGTGATTTATCAAGACATTTTGCAAAAGGGATTGCAGCAGGGAGAACAAAGAGGTCTACAAAAAGGAGAGGTAGCAGTCATACTGCGTCTTTTAATACGTCGGTTTGGTGCAATTGAACCAGAGATAGAACAGCAGATTCAGACTTTATCCATCACTCAGTTAGACGAGTTAGCTGAGGCACTGTTGGATTTCTCCAGCCAAAGCGATTTAGTCAATTACCTGGTGAATATCTCTCCAGCGCAACCGAACCAATAAGATAAAGCGAGTCGTACCCCAATACGCTTGGTGATAAGACCAGAATCCTTATCAGGAACACAATGTTGAACTCTCGGATGGCGCGTCTCTACACACATGATTTTTTACACATCAACCTTAACTGAACGTATTGAGTCGTAAAGCGGCGATCGCCCTTTAAGACGCTGCGTTACTTTGTGCCTTCGCCACGCCTAACACCACTCAACTACAATAAAGAAAGATAGACTTTGTTGAGATTTGTATAGTTAGGATAAACTATCATGGCTGCCGCCGTTTTAATTGAAAATTTAAAAAAGCGCTACGGCACGGTTGAAGCCGTGAAGGATGTTTCCTTCAAGGTAGAACCAGGGGAAATCTTTGGTTTACTCGGTCCCAATGGAGCGGGAAAAACCACTACCCTGCGTTCTTTGTGTACTCTCACCACACCGGATGCGGGTATTATAGAAGTATCTGGCATATCTGTTATTAATAACCCTCGGGCAGCAAGAAAACGGCTAGGTTATGTCGCCCAAGAAGTGGCACCAGATAAAGTACTGACTGGGCGGGAACTTTTGCAACTGCAAGCAGCGCTGTATCACTTACCTGGCACAGTGGCAAAACAACGAGTGAACACGATGCTGGAGTTACTCGGGTTGCAGGAATATGCTGATAAAAAGACTGGCACTTACTCTGGCGGCTTACGCAAACGCCTAGATTTGGCAGCGGGATTACTTCATGCACCGGATGTCCTGGTTTTGGATGAGCCAACGGTAGGACTTGACATAGAAACCCGTTTTGTGGTATGGAATTTCTTGCGGAAGTTGCGAGAAGCTGGAACAACCGTAGTGATTACCAGCCATTATTTAGAAGAAATTGACGCTTTGGCTGATAGGGTGGCGATTATTGACCGTGGAGTTGTGATTGCCACTGGGACACCTTCTCAGTTGAAAGATAAAGTGGGGGGCGATCGCATCACTTTACGAATCCGCGAGTTTTCACCCGTTGAGGAAGCCGAGAAAGCCAAAGATTTGCTGAAATCTTTGTCGTTTGTTCAAGAAGTGATTATTAATAACGCTCAGGGGAATTCCCTCAACTTAGTAGTGACACCGCAAAATGATGCTTTGATTTCCATCCAACAATCGCTGAATTCCGCTGGTTTACCGATTTTTGGTATTGCCCAATCTCGACCGAGTTTAGATGATGTTTACCTAGCAGCGACGGGACGAACTCTGATGGATGCGGAACTGGCGGCTGCTGGAAGTCGCGATCCCAAGGCTGAGAAGAAGCAGAGTATGAGATAGATATTAGGGAATGAGTTCGTAGTGAGCGCTTAAGCGCTTACTACAAACCGAATTTACAACTAACAAATGTAGAGACGCGCCATGGCACGTCTCTACAACTAACAATTAACAACTAACAACTACTATGAGTGGTACTGTTTCACCTCCAAAATCTGATATTAATTGGCAGCAAGTCGCGTCACCCCAAGCATATGAGGTAGAGACTGCTCCTAACGTATTTGGTGAATTTGTGCAAGAGACGCTGGCTTTGACTCGTCGCTTGTTTATTCAATTGCAGCGGCGTCCCTCAACGTTAATTGCGGGTATTATTCAGCCGGTGATGTGGTTGGTGCTGTTTGGCGCTTTGTTTCAAAATGCACCGAAAGGCATATTTGGTGATACCACAAATTATGGGCAATTTCTGAGCGCAGGTATAATTGTTTTTACTGCATTTGGTGGGGCGCTGAATGCTGGCTTACCCGTGATGTTTGACCGAGAATTCGGCTTTTTAAATCGTTTGCTGGTAGCGCCACTAGCATCGCGGTTTTCGATAGTTTTTGCTTCGGCTATCTTTATTATCAGTCAAAGTTTGGTGCAAGCAGCCGTCATTGTGACAGCAGCAGCGTTTTTAGGGGCTGGTTTACCAGATGCAGCAGGTTTGGCAACAATAGCTTTAATTGTCTTCCTCTTGGCATTAGGCGTAACTGCTATCAGCCTTGGTTTGGCTTTTGCCTTGCCTGGACACATCGAACTCATCGCGGTTATTTTTGTCAGTAACCTGCCATTGTTGTTTGCCAGCACAGCTTTAGCTCCTTTATCCTTCATGCCCAAATGGTTGCAGGTTGTAGCTACCCTTAATCCCCTGAGCTATGCCATTGAACCAATTCGCTATTTGTATTTTCACAAAGATTGGGCATTAAATAGCGTAGTGATGCACGCTTTTTGGGGTGATGTCACCTTTGGCGGTGCGTTGCTGGTGTTGCTTGGCTTCGCCGTTGTAGCTTTATTGAGTATTCAACCCCAACTGCGGCGGACTCTTGCTTAAGATAAAAGCATTACTTATTTTAAGGTAAAAACTCATCCGCACTCCCACACCTTGAGGGTGTGGGTTTTCAAAATTCTTGGAGGCTTTTATGAAAATACCTTTTTTACCGCTTAAGCAACTATTTGCAGTCACCTTTGCAGGAATGAGCTTTACTTCCTTAGTATTGCCTCAACCCAGCTTAGCTCAATCCAGAAGTATCCTGCAAGACCTCAATCCACAACAGGCTGACGATCCATTGTCACCTCGCAGCGATGAGGTGAATAATATGGGTGCGTTTGGTCTATTACATCGCCTTCAACAAGGAACTACGGTTTGGAATGCAAATGAACAGAACCAACAACTGAATGACGCTGCAGCTGCGTTCAGAGCAAAGCAACAACAATTGCTTCAGCAACAGCAAACTCAACAGCAGCCAAACCAACCACGCTTTCAGGTGACTACGCCTCAGACGACTAAGTGAAAAAACTTGGGGAGGATAAGGAGGACGAGGAAGTTATCCCCCTGTCCCATCTCCTTATCCCCTGATCTCGTCTACAGCCCCAATGCAGCTAAAACATCACTAGCATGGGTAGATGTGTTGACACTAGAGTCAACCTTGATGATTTTGCCGTTACCATCAATCACGTAGGTAACGCGCTTGGCGTATCCACCACCATCAACATCGTATGCTTGAATCAAGCTTTTATCGGTGTCAGCCAGTAGCGGAAAATTGAGATTATATTTTTGGGTGAATGCCTGGTGGGAGGCTTCATCATCTGCGCTGACTCCCAATATCACTATATCTTTGCTCTTGTATTGGTCAACGGCGTCCCGAAAGCTACAAGCTTGTTTGGTACAGCCTGGTGTGTCATCTTTGGGGTAGAAATACAAAACTACCGTTTTCCCCTTAAAATCAGATAACGAGACAGTGTTGCCGTTGGTGTCTTTGACGGTAAATGTAGGTGCATCACTACCAACTGCTAGTGCCATAGTTTTAGTATCTCTCGTATACAAGGTTAGTTGCAGGGCAAGTCATGTTAACAACATGGTTCAACTTTCCCTGACGAGTGCTATTGTATCAAAGTTTGTCTATTTTTTTTAAGTGGCGTCTACTACAGGTATTCCATAGAAGTCAGAATTCAGCTTGGAACTCCACCTATAACGGGATATTTCACAAATATTGAAATGTTATCCGGTTCCTTGAACGCAGCCCGGCTTGTACCACTGATTCATCTCCCACCCCCACGCGAATTCCCAAGCTAATACCGATTCAAAAAATGTTTGCGACAGATACCCCACCCACGAAGAGAGCGCACCCTCCCCGATTCATGGGGAGGGTTAGGGAGGAGTATTTTACTATGTGTTGCATTCTTTTTTCAAATTGGTATAAGTTCTGAGTTCTAACCGATGTACTCTTGTTAGTCAAAAGGTTGTCTATTGCCGATAGGAGTAGGTAGTAGATAATAGGTAATATGTGAAGATTTGTTGGATTAGGTATCTCCTGCTACAATTTACTTAGCAGTAGATATCTCTCTTTAAAGAAAATTTATCAAGAGAGCCATAATGCCTGTTGTCGATTCTCAAAGCCAGAAAACCTTTTCCTACGCCCAGCCTACGCTAAAACGAGCTCAAAGAGCGCTAGTGTGTTCTCCCTTCAATCTTGGTTTGTTTGAAGCGATGCGCTCTCGTCGTGTAGCGATAAGTGAGATGATTGGTAATTCTGGTGTCCAGAAGGACTTCACGAAACGACCTCTGTCAGAATTGGCAGCAGATAACGCTTTGGTGTGGCTAATCCAAGTGGGTGTACTGCGCCGCGAAGTTGATGGTCAGGGTATTACAGACAGTTTTCGGCTGACTCCCCTAGGTCGCCAATTGGTGGAACAATCTCAGGGTAAAGCTTGGGGTAGTCCTACATGGGGCGATCGCCTTTACAATGCTGTCATTCGTTGGTTTAGACTACCCTTTTAGGATTAAGGGTCAACAAGAGTTAAGAGTGGGGAATCAAAGGGAACAATAAACACGGAAGTTTCAACTCAATTCATGAAGTCTTGATCATACCTATCCGACTTCATTGGTGAAATCTTGGCTCTTTAGTCAAGAGTCCAAAAACTTGTAACTCATGACTAATGAGTCATAAATCACCCTTAACCCTTTAAGTTCACACACCCAATCTGGAAAAACAGATATTTGGTTATGAAAGCAATTATGATAGTGGGAACGACATCCCATGCAGGGAAATCACTGTTAACCGCAGCTATTTGTCGCATTTTGTCGCGGCGTGGCTGGCGAGTGGCTCCCTTCAAAGGTCAAAATATGGCTTTAAATGCTTATGTTACCGCCAATGGAGGGGAAATTGGCTACGCTCAGGCGGTACAAGCTTGGGCTGCGGGAGTTATTCCTTGGGTAGAAATGAATCCAATTTTACTCAAACCCCAAGGAGATATGACCTCGCAAGTCATAATCAAGGGAAAGCCTGTGGGCAAAGTGAGTGCTGCCGAGTACTACGAACAATATTTTGAACTAGGGTGGCGGACAATTGAAGAATCGCTACAGCATTTGAGCACAGAATTTGATTTATTGGTTTGCGAAGGTGCTGGGAGTCCTGCGGAAATCAACCTCAAACACCGAGATTTGACGAATATGCGGGTGGCAAAACACCTGAATGCACAAACTCTACTGGTTGTTGATATTGACAGAGGTGGCGCTTTTGCCCATGTCGTGGGAACTTTGGAGTTACTGGAGCCAGAGGAACGCGCTTTAATTCGGGGTATAGTCATTAACAAGTTCCGTGGACAGCGATCGCTCTTAGAACCGGGAATAAAATGGTTGGAAGAACGCATTGGTATTCCTGTTATCGGTGTTATCCCTTACTTGGAACAGGTATTTCCCGCTGAAGATTCTCTAGACTTGTTAGAACGTAGAGTCCAAAAATTACAAAGTGAACTTAACATCAGTGTTATCCGCTTACCGAGAATCTCTAACTTTACCGACTTTGACCCATTAGAATCAGAACCTACAGTCGGAGTGAGATACTTAAGTCCCAAGCAAGAATTAGGACATCCTGATGCCGTGATTATCCCAGGGACAAAGACCACAATTCCTGACTTGTTGCTACTGCAAAAAAGTGGTATGGCAGAAGCAATTCAGCACTACGCAGCAGCTGGTGGTACAGTTCTTGGTATCTGTGGTGGGTATCAAATATTAGGTCAGATGATAGCCGATCCAGAGGGGATTGAGGGACAAGCTGGTAGATATCAAGGACTGGGCTTATTACCGATAAAAACTGTGATCACAGGACAGAAAATTGCCCGCCAGCGCCAAGTCAGCTCGAATTATCCGCAAATGGGCTTACCCGTGATTGGGTTTGAAATTCACCAAGGGCGATCGCGCATAGAAATTCCCACAACAGAGCCTCAGAAGTACCATACTCTGTTTGACGATGCTAATTTAGGTTTGGTGGATAATTGCTTATCCGTTTGGGGTACTTATCTCCACGGTATTTTTGACAACGGTCCTTGGAGACGTGCTTGGTTAAACCGCTTGCGTCAACAGCGGGGTTTAAAATCTTTGCCTACGGGCGTTGCCAATTACCGGGAACAAAGAGAGCATATTTTAGACTCTCTTGCAACTGAAGTTGAACGCCATTTAGACTTAACACCGTTTTTGTCTTAAGGATGGTTTTCATGAGTGTTCGCGTCCGGTTTCTACCAGATGATATTACAGTTGATGCCGAAGTGGGAGAACCACTGCTGGATGTAGCAGATCGGGCAGGTGTGTTCATTCCCACTGGCTGTCTGATGGGGTCGTGTTACGCTTGCAGTGTGGAAGTGGAGGACGGAGATACCATCCGCGCTTGTATTGCCGCAGTACCACCCGGACGCGAGCAATTGACGATAAATTTGTTTAGTGACCCGACTTGGTAATGGCTTCATACAGTGGCGTTGCTGATTTGAAGTATGAATTCAGTTTTGTCATGCTTCATTTCGCGCTCGCTACATTCAGCATCTGCGAGATTTTTCGCTTCACTTCGTTACGCTCAAAATGACAATTCATATCCTGATTCAGCAACGCCCATACAGTTTATAGGTGTGCTGAAACACAACTACAAGCAAATGACCAGTTGATCAGGAACTACCAACGAAACCGTTATGAGCACTTGTAGGTGAGCGATTTCGTCGGCAGAACTTTAACACTATTACTCATGACTAACCGATGGCAAAAGCTATCTCAGCAATACAGCTTTCGATAGATCCCTGTACTACTGATTACTGGAAATTAGACTTTTGAGTTCGGAATCTACCTGGTACAAGTAGTTCTGGTTAGTTAGAAAGTGTGATGGTAATTTGTTGTCCTCAATTGCAGCTTGGACAAGCGTTTTAGCAGTGATACTTCCAGATTGATAAGCACTAAGCAGGGCTGCGTAACTGGGAATTTTATACTGCTTCAACTCACCTTGATAAGCCAAGAAAACCAGATTCTCTGGTTTGATTTTATAATCTGAGGTACTCTCGACCGTAGTTGGGCTAACTGTTGTTGTTTGTGCTTGTACAATGGGCGCTGTGGTAGCAGACAGAAGCAACAGCGATAGACTATTCAGAATTAGGTGTTTCATAGTATAATATCCAAAAGCATGAACTATTCAAGTCAAAAAAATTGTTTAGTAGCAAAAACTGAGCCTGGGACTTGCTTATGGTACTGAGGCTTGGTAAATGCTCAAACTTTTGACCTTTCGTATATTATTTGGCTTATTTGAAGAGAAATAAAGGCTAGATATACCAGTTAATCTGCAAGTTAGCAATAATTTAGCAAGACAGCATAACACTCAATCTAGGACATTGAGAAGAGTAAAATCAAGATTGAGCCGTTAAGCTGCAACTTATTGAGGTTATCCCAACTAGAACTTGCGTTTATGCACCAAAACCCCGAGTTTCGATCTCCGAGACTCGGGGTAACATTGACTACATTTAATTGACTACATTTAGATGATGACTAGGATTGATTTGATTTCGCCTTAAGAGCATATTCTCGAAACCTTTCCAAATCCGCTTTAATAGTTGATTCTACAGCACGTCCCAAAAACAAATTATCCATAATTTTCCCTATGATACCGGGGATAGCATAGGCAACGCTAAGTTTAACAATACTACTACTGTGGCGGTCATAAAAACGCACTGCTCCCTGATTTGGCAAACCATCCACCGATTCCCACTGGATGATTTGGTTCGGGACAACTTTGAGAATGCGGGATTTCCAAGTAAACTCCAAACCGCCAGTGTTGAGCTTCCACAAAGATATCTCTGGATTATCCTTTGGAACCGTCACTGAATCAATCCACTTCATCCACCGGGGCATTTGCTCCAAATCAGCCCAGAGGCTCCATACTAACTCTATGGGAGCCTCTACCTCAACCTGCACACTATGCTCCAACCAATCTGCCATATCTGTTATTCCTTGGCGTCCTTAGCGCCTTGGCGGTTCATTTCTTCAGATTCTCCAAAATCGCCTTCGCCGCACGCCTTCCCGAAATTGTTGCACCCTCCATACTATCGATGTAATCCTGTTGCGTATAACTACCCGCTAGGAAGAAATTAGAAATCGGCGTCTTTTGCTGAGGACGATAAATATCAACTCCTGGTGCTTCTCTGTACAGAGACTGAGCAAGTTTTACCACACTGTACCAAGTCATATTTAGCTCCCGCGAGGAGGGGAACAACTGATGCACTTGCTTGAGGACGTGTTGGGCGATCGCCTCATTACTTTGCTTAATAAACGGATCACCTGGTGTCAGAACTGCCTGCAATAGTGAACCTTGTCCTTCCCTGTAATAATCTCCAGGGCTTGTCAATGCCAAATCAGAAAAACACGAAAAGTCAGCATCAGCAGTATAAAGCAAATTATCAATTCCTGCTGCATGGTTGAGTTGTTTGCGCTCTTCGGCATCATGCAGTTCCGTCACCCAGCCATCAAACCGCAACTGTACTGTTGCTACTGGCACACATTCCAATTTATATATATTTTCAAACTCTGACCACTTGCGCCACGCTTGAGGCAGCAAACGCTGGATTCCTGGGACATCACAGGCAGCGACATAGGCATCAGCTGTGATCACTTCTTCTGTATCACCATCAGCCACTACCATTCCAGTGACACGCGTTTGGTCTGCCTCTTCAGTAAACTGTATTTCTCGCACTCTCCGACGAGTGTAAACTTTTGTCCCCCTAGCTTCGAGATACTCCAAGATAGGCTTGTGCAGGTACTCATAAGGGGAACCTTCCAGCATTCGCAGTTTCGACGCTTCGGTTCTGACTGCGAATAACTGAAAGACTGTTAGCATACAACGGGCAGAAATATGTTCGCAATCGATAAAACCGAGGGCGTAGGCGATGGGGTTCCACATCCGCTTGATGCTACCATCATTACCCCCATGACTGCGGAACCAGTCGGCAAAGCTGACTTTATCCAAGTCACGAATATTTTTCATCGCGCCGTCAAAGTCTACCAAGCCGCGTACTATAGGGCTAGTTCCTAATGCCACTGCATTTTGCAACTTATCCAGCAACGAAAGTTGGGAAGCGGTGAAAAATGCTTTTAATCCATTAAAAGGCGCACCCATGATGAAGCGAAAATCTAAAACACCAACTTTTCCCCCCTCATTAATGAAGGTGTGGATATGTTCCTTAGGGCGCAGGTTGTCCAACGCCCCCACTTTCTTCATCAATTCCAACATCTGGTAGTAGTTGCCAAAGAAGACGTGCAACCCCATTTCAATATGGTTGCCATCGCCATCAACCCAGCTGCCCACTTTCCCACCCACAAACGGACGGGACTCAAAAATGTGGACTTCACAGCCAGAATCCGATAAATCGACAGCGGTTACTAGCCCAGCCAGTCCCGCACCTACGATTGCAACGCGCATTCCGTCCTTCCTTTTCAGTTTCATTACAAATTGTAACTGGGTTGGTGTCGGAATTTGCCACTTATATCAAGTTATGTGTGAGGAAGTGATAGTCAGTAGTTGTGAGTCGGTCGTCAAAAACCTTTGGATTGTTGACTTCAGACTTTAAACTCTAGAGTGTCTCCTTAGCGACTTGCTTCTTTAGCCTCCTCGGAGGAGAGCGGCAGTCCTCGGATCAGCTCCCGGATGACATCCGTTGCAGGTCTACCCGTCTGCCCACAATACTTTTCCAGTTTTTCCGCCTCCTGTGCTGCTAAATTGACAGTGATACGTTTTACAGCCCATTTCTTATTTGTCATTTGATTGTACTATCTGCTGGTTGTTAACATCATCAAAAGAAACTAACTAGACGATGAAAAGGATAAGATTATCAGAGTTTTTGTCAGGAAACAAGTAATTTGGTTAAGACCAAAAAATTGTTCAATTTTGATAAAGTATGCTTCATTTTCCAATAAAGTCTAAATAGAGAACTCCTTTAATCGCTCTTGTGACAGGAAAAATAGCGCACACTCGTTGCTAAAAGATTAAACTCAGCAACAAGATGAATAAAGCCTGACTATGAATTTTATAAATTTAGTTGAGATATCTTCTGTCAACCAAATAACGAATTTTAATGTTGGTAGTTACAAGAGCATTTAAGTTTGTCTACAGCCCAAGTTAACCAAACACTCTAGTCATAAAATCATAATCTTACTTGGCAGCTACCTTGTATGCACCTTCTAGTGGCATCTACAGGTGGTTCCCAAGAACTTTAAAGTAGGCACCGACAAGCAACTGCTCCCAAGAGGAAACCTGTTTTGTGAACATTTGCGTGGTGCCATGAAAGTGCATACTTACAAAGTTGATAACTTTGGAGTCAAGACTTGTGCATTTTCTTCTTATCGCCCCCACTTCTACACTATTCCATATTTGGCAACTCATGGGGAGTCACCCGAATAGCTAGGAGTTCCAACCCCTGTTCATCAGGGAGATGACCTTCTTCCTTCGAGTCTCATCACCCAAGAAAAGAGGTTAGAAGCACTTTGCGAGGTGTAGAGATGCAAAGCTGTCTGGGAATTCTAAGAATACACTGCAATCTCCCACAGATTCATGAGCTATGGATTCATGCAATGTCGCTTAGCTTCCACTGATAGCAGGGCTTCAGTTTTGTCCCAAACTTTTTATTAACATTCCGTAATAATTATATTAATTTACGGGTTGTTTTTTCTCACCTTGCTTGTAGTGCTACCTTGGTTAAATTTAGGGTGCAATTCGTTTCTATCTCCAGAGCATCAATTTGGAGATTCTGGAAATAGCATTGAAACGACAGCCGCCTTAAAACCCAACATTACCATTATTTCCTTTGTTTTTTTAGTCTTTGATTTTATCAATTCAAACGTTTTCTAACAATTTGAATTTATTGCCATAATCTTGCATAAATGAAACAATTAACTGATTACATTGTATATCTTTTTTAGAAGAGATTTTAGTCTTTACTAATTTTTCATCAATGGTATGAAAATTCTTAATTTTACTTCAATCATAAAATATTATTAAAGCCATCATAAAATTTTGAACAACAGTTTTTAAAGATTTTGAAAAAACAAAATTACAAAAACTTTATATTTGGCAATATTTCCCACTGGCACGACATTTGTAAATTAGATGCGGGGCAATGTATTGTCATCTAAATTAGAGTTAGTGACTGCTGACTAACTGGTCACAGATGGAATTTGCATTTATAAGCAGATATTAATGGTTGCAGAGAAGCCCAAGAAGACATGGGAACAGGGATACCAAGAAAAGAGAATTTTGAAGAAATTTGGTCAAATCTCCTCTTCATGTCACTGAAGAGTGTCCATCAGCCTTATCCCAAAAATCTGGAATCTCAATCCTATTGTGATAGCTTCAAGGAAAGTTGAAGATGAGATGGTGTAATTCTTAGAGTGTCAATATTGATTTGAGTGTTGCGTACTGAGTCTGCACTAGTGCTAACCACAAAGACAAATTTACTACGAATACACTAAAGTTTTACTAACAAAATTTAAAGTGCCGCTTATATGTATTTTTTTCGACATTTGAGCTAAATAATGCTGTGACAGCACATGATTTTTTTATCTATTTTATAGGTTTAAAAGTTTAAAAAATTATAAATAAAATTTTTGTTTAGTTTTTTTAAAATAAATAAACACTTTAAGAGTAAACAATACGTTCGCCAATTTCTGAAAAGCCCCAGAGGCTAGAAGTCTGGACGGCAATTGCTATCTCCTAAGCCTAGCGGCACCACAGGCATAGGGCTTACAACGGGGGGAACCCGCCTTTAAAGCCAAGGAAGTCCTGTTTTGGAGAGGATTAATGTAGGAGCATTTTGGCGAAGGTCTTGAGTAAAACAACACTATATGGCTACAAGTAGCAGTACTATCACTTAGGCACTGGGCTTGTCTATTCAGACTGAGTGAGAGATATAGGGTAATACCGTTCAGAGAAGAGAATTTCCATGCAACGATAACCAATACAATCTTAGGTTGCATGCAACCTAAGACACATGTACTCTAGGGCACATTCGTGCCACGGTATGCCGTGTGGACACAAAGAGCGATCGCCCAAGGGGCATCCCGAGAGCCAATCGCAAAAAATTTTTAACTGAACCGTATTGGGATACAGGGTAATATCAAGTCCGGATAACCACTTGTAAAAAAATACCCCTCCCCAACCCTCCCCTTGATAAGGGGAGGGTGCCGTCAGGCGGGTGGGGTAAATGTGGAAATTATAAATTTGATAAGGGGAGGGTGCCGTCAGGCGGGTGGGGTAAATGTGGGAATTATAAATTTAGACTGGACAAAATGCCCAGCCGATAAAATATATATATATTTCATCCAAAAGAGAATGACCATCATTCTCTATGCTTTTGCCTAAAGGCTTATTCAAATTGGAGTTGGGGCATGAGTTGGAGAGTGCCAATGCCTAAATCCTTGGGAGAAAGGTAGCGCGCTTCAAACAAAGCCATCATATCTCGTAACTGGGGATTACCACGAGAAGACCCTGTCAATCCTTTGGCAATAATCAAGCCACAGTATCCTTTGGTATTTTTACACCGCTGATTCCATTTTTTACGGGCTTCTACGTGTATTGGATCGTCATCTTCAAACTCACCGAACAGGAACAATTCGCCGTTTTCAGTTTGTAACAAACCTAAGTCATAGCCTTTGCTATCAAAAGGATCAGCACCTGGATTAAAACAAATTGCTTTGAGTCCTCCAGCTTCTTCGATATTTGAAATCACAGTTTTCGCTTTAGGACGGGAAGTTTGAATTAAAATCACGGGCAAACCATCCCCTGCTTGTGTGATTTCTCCAGTTTTGTGATATTTTGCACCTTGATGCAAGTACTCCAACATCTCCCATGACACGACTCCTAAGCTGAGGAATGAGTCTTCTGGTATCAAATCATCTCGTAATGACTGGAACATTGGTGTCGATTCTGACTCCATGTCATCATCCTCGACGTCAAAACCTCCTATTTCCTCTAACTCGGCGGCTAACTGCGGCATGGAACAGACAGTTACAGGCAGTGATTTTGTTGGTTCATCCGATGACTCGGGTAACGGAATGCGATAGCGACGACTGAGGGTAGGGAAGGTGTCATCACTAAGCTGACGGCGGTGATCGCGGATAAAGCGATTTAGGCTTTCTAATGCCACCAAGACTACAAGTGCTTCTTCGTCATATAAAACAGACCGCAGTCCTTCTAAAGGATGGATGTTACCGAAGGTGGGTTCTATTTCCGATAACGGCAAATCCGCTAAATCGCCGAATTCTTCATCATCATCTTCGTCATCATCTTCGTCTATGTCGTCAGCACTCTCAAAGGTGAGAAACAGGCAATCTTGTTTAAGGAAAGCTTCTTCTAAATGCCCTTGCGATTCGTCTTCTGTTAAAACTGTTGCGCGAAACCGCTTCAACGACTCTTCTGAACGATACAACAAAATGCCATACTCCATCCCCAGCATTCCCATAACTGAGGCGTAGAGTGTACCAACATCCCATTTATTAATTTCTATGGACAAGATTTGCTGTTCTTCTAATAATTCCCAAGGCGCTGCTTGCCAAATTGCAAATGCTTTTTCTCGCAACGCTTGTGCATACTGTGGGGGCAAATCAGGAACTTGGCTATCCAAGATGTCGGTAAACCCACGAAACAGTTCATCAATCAAAGGCAGTTCTGGTACATAGTCAATTGCAATGTCCAAATCCTGTAGGACTCCGCGCAGGTAAAATTGGATTTCGCGGTCTTTGACTACAATTCTTTGAGGGCGAGCAGGTTTTGCTGGACTGTGAGGATGCTCCATTGCTCGCATGAGGGTACGAACAATTGCTTCTGGACCAGTTTCTGCTGCGACTACGTCCATACCCCGGACAATGCCTTGTGAGCCATCTACCCAAAGAATGCATTCGCCCTTTGCCTCTAAGTCTGAGTTGTGAGTTTGTGATGACGACAATGGACGGCGATCGCCCTCCCATACAGAAGGAATTTGGGTTAATTTCTTCAGCCGACGACTGGTAGAGCGATTAAAACTTGTCATAGAGGTAAGTTAATCAAAACAAGCTATATAGAATTAAACTTTCAACTTGGGCTTACGCCTCGGATCAAAACTCTCTGGCTGTTTGTGAACAGTGGTCGCTGCTGGTGGCTACCACAAGGCTTGAACTTCAAAATATCAAATCTCTAAATACATTGAATCTCTCAATTCTAGAATAAAAATCTTTGTGTGCTTTTGACGCAGTGTTTACAATTTGCATTCCTGTGGCATTAATGTCGCTAGAATGGATACAAAAACCTTTACAGCCACCAAGCGGTAAGCTTGGTGTTGAAACTAGAGTGCTTGCCCCCACACAGCCATGCTCACACCAACTGATACCATTTGACTTTAAGGTTGATATATATGGGCAAGCAGTTGTTGAGCAGCAAAGGCAAGGGGAGTCAATTGTATCAGGATTTTTGTGAAACGGTATAAGGAATAAGGAGTAAAAACAGCAGATGACACAAGCAACTCAGTCTCAACAACGGGGAATTCTATTGAGCGAAGCCGCATTGCGTCAGGTGAAATTCTTGCAAGATCAGCAAGGCGGCAAAGACCTATGCTTACGGGTTGGAGTGCGTCAAGGTGGCTGTTCCGGAATGTCTTACTTGATGGATTTTGAAGACCCCAGCAAGATTACTCCTCAAGATGAAGTTTTTGATTATGATGGCTTCAAAATTGTTTGCGATCGCAAAAGTTTATTATATCTCTATGGTTTAATGCTAGATTATAGCAACTCTATGATTGGCGGTGGTTTTCAATTCACTAACCCCAACGCCAGCCAAACCTGCGGTTGCGGGAAGTCGTTTGGTGTGTAATATAGTCATTTGTCCTTTGTCATTTGACGAAGGACTGATGACTGGTGACTAATGACTAATGACTCATGACTAATACAGTTGACTCTCTGTTTGATACAGGTTTAGAACGTTATAAAGCCGGAGAAGAAGCTTCAACTCTTATTCCTGTGTTTAAGGATCTGTGCGATCGCGCTCCCAGAAGTAGTCCTGCTTGGACTTGTCTAGCGTGGTTGTATTTACTAGATGACAAACCCAACCTTGCTTACAAGGCTGCACAGAAGGCGGTAAAGCTCAATCCACAAGATGCCCAAGCACGGGTGAATCTTGCTGTTGCCATGCTGGAAACAGGTCAAAAAGGTTTGCGACAACACGTTGACTTTGCACAACAGTTGATTTTTGTCAACCCAGACTGGCGAGAAGAAGTCAAAAATAGCATTGAAGACGGTTTCAACAGAAAACCAGACTGGCAAAGTTTGGCAAAAGTCAAAAACTGGCTGTTTCCCGAGGAATAATTGCTAAACAGTCCCACATCTACAGTCAATAGTCTAAAGCTATTGACTGATAATTAATCACTACTATGAAAGATAAGTTTTTAAGCTGGCTAAACTTGGTTTTAATGGCAGATGTGTTCCTAGTTTTGTTTGGTTTTGGGTGGTTGGCGGTTGCAGCTATTGGTAAAGCAGTAGGAGTCCCACTGGGCTTAGATTTGTGGCACACGCTTTGGCAACCTGTATTTAACCCGGCTATTGGCATCCTTATGGCTGGTGCCATCATCAGTGGCATTGTTAATTGGGTTTCTCAGAAATTCCTCAAAACTGGTAATTAATGATTGGTATTAAAATATAGCGGTTCTGGTGTTGAGTGCAACACATCAAGAAATAAGAACCACAGATGGACACAGATGAACACAGATAAATAATTATAATTACTTCATCCCAACGAGAAGCACTATAGTTATCAGTTATCAGTTATCAGTTACCAGTTATCAGTTATCAGCTTTTTGTTCACTGTTCACTGCTTACTGGTCACTGTTCACTGTTCACTAGATTTCTTGCAAAAGTTAATTATCTTTAAAAATAAACCACTCATGGAACACAGATAATTTATCGGTGTGCATCTGTGTTCCATGAGTGGTTCTATATAAAAAATACTTTTGCAATTCTCCTAAAAAACTGATCAACCAAGAGGCACAGCGGTTCAGGAGTTGCGACCACAGAAGAATCCCCACGAATGAATTCGGGAGCAAGAATCAATCCCTAATGCTTCATTCCTAGGATTTGAGAATTTTTACCAGTGCTGGTTCCAAATTGGGATAGTTGTACTTAAATCCACTTTCTAAAGTACGTTTGGGAACGACTTGTTGACCTTCCAGAACGACCATTGCCCCGTCCCCTAAAAGGGCTTCGAGAGCAAATGCCGGAACAGGTAACCAAGAAGGACGATTCATGACTTTTCCCATAGTTTGGGTCAATTGAGCCATTCGGACAGGATGAGGGGCAGTGGCGTTATATACCCCTTGCATTTCGGGTTTCGTTAAAGCTAGAAAAATCAGGTTAACGACATCATCTAAGTCAATCCATGAGAACCATTGCTGACCACTACCCAAGGGACCACCAGCGAAAAGTTTGAACGGTGTAATCATTTTACCCAAAGCACCACCGTTACCCAAAACAATACCCAATCGGACAATGACGAGTCGCACGCCAGCATCTGTTACCTTTGTTGCTTCTGCTTCCCAGGCTTGGCAAACTTGGGCAAGAAAATCGTGACCGGGTGAACTGGTTTCATCAAAGGTAGCCGTTTCACTCGTACCGTAGTAGCCAATAGCCGAAGCGTTGACTAACACACTAGGCTTGGGGTCAGCGTTGGCGATCGCGTCCACAATGTTTTGTGTAGCCAGTTTACGGCTGTTTAAGATTTCCTGTTTCCGTTCGGGTGTCCAACGTCCTTCAGCAATAGATTCGCCTGCAAGATTAACGACACCATCACAACCAGAAATGGCACTTTGCCAACCTCCCGATGCTGTTGGTGTGTAGGCAACAATTTCCACATCGGGAAAAGCCGTAGGTGGAAATACCTTTTGGGCATAAGTGGTGTTACGAGTTAACACTAGCACTTTTATACCCTCCACCTGTAGTCGTTCTACCAAACGACTACCTACAAATCCTGTTGCTCCAGCAATTGCTACTTTCATAATCAACCTCCGCCAAACCGCTATTTTAAAGTTTTTTATCCAAGTTTTGGCTTATGCCACCTTAGTTGACTCTGGGAATTTGCTTGTGTGTCTTGTGCTGCTTTTGTCTTTACTCAAAACACAGGTTCTTTAATGAATCTATAATGATTTGGCTTTTAGATGGTTCGGTATTATAGGATGGACGGAGTGTTGCAAGGCTTGGGGCTATTATGGCTCGCTATACGTGTTCATTTATTCTTTCTGTTCCTCTTGACCAACTTCAACCGTTACTTGTAGAACTTCTGCAAGATTGTAATTTGGATGTTCAATACTATACAGCCGATTACATCATGGCGCGTGAAATTCCTGGTCATATATCCTTTTTAAAGTTAGTAACGGTGGAAGCATTGATTGACAAAAGCACAGCTACTGAAACAGAAACCCGGATGAGTATCGTGATTAAAAACGAGGAACTAGCACTTCAGCGAGAGAATCACTGCCGACAAATGTTTGAATATGTTAAGCAGGCAATTGAAGACTGCCGCCATTGGCATCTGATTGAGAGTCTCGCCGGGTAAGTAGCTATTCTTTGCTTTTGACGCTTTCCCGCCTTATAAGGATGCTCCGGGTGAAAACCCTTGGTGTCCGACTCTTGTCCTATACATCCGATGAAAGCTGCCATCGATGCGTTTACGCCTGAGTCAAAAAATGGGACTATGAAATGGTCAGTACAAGACATAAAAACCTACCCCTGGACTGGGGGAAAGTACACCGCTAAAAGATTGTTCGGAGATATCACTACGCACCTTGTGTGCAAACGTGCCGTAGCGTGCGAATCTGAGAAATCAGGATATTAAGACAGCGATGTCTTAAGAATTTCTGCTCCTTTAGAACACAGAGTGTCAATCTGTAAAGAAAGGCGTCTGCTTGGGCTAGCTCAATGATAAGGCTAGCTTATAGCAAAACGCCCCTCCAAAAAATGTGCAAGCTGACAGTAGAAATATTCCAGAATCAATATGGCTTCAGTCCTCCAGATCCTCGGTCATGCCGGGGTTTATTAGTGTAATATCATACTCACTGGAATCTGTTTGTCCTCCTGTGCGCATACTATCTCGCAGTAGGTAATAAATAGCACGTACTTGAGGTCCAAAAACGATTTCGTCCTCATTTTTCAGGTCATGAGCGGGGATCTTCCGCCCGTTATTAATCATTAGACCATTGGAACTAGGTTTGCCTTTGGCATCACCATCGACAATCCGATAATAATAGCTATGCTTCTTACCATCGCGCGGTAGCCTAATGAGTGTGGCATGGCGGCGCGAGACAAACTGCGAGATTAAACGGATATCGCAGTGGGCGTCCCTACCAATGGAATATACGGGGCGATCAAGAATAAATTCTTTGCGTCCTTGATCGTCTTCTATTATCAGTAGATGGCTTTCATTTGTTTCTGCTGCCATTGAAAAATCGTTGCTAAATTCGTCGGTTGAACTGTTATTAATCAAGATTTGTTTCGTATTGTTTGCTGCCATTCTTTAAGTAAAAGTCTATGGTAATTATCTTATATGCTTTTAAATTGCTTAGTTGTTCACAAGAGTAGAACAAGCTGTCCTACTCTTTTAACTACTGTGGGCGTTGCACCCGTCTCAACAGGTTTTGTGCGTCTCGAAACACTTAACTACCGACCTAGTTTAACGTGAGATTGGCAAAACCAAATATTTACGCTCACAAATAATACCTCGAAACGAGGAGATTAGGAGCGATGAGCAAAACGTCGTAATAAAAGGGAATTCGTGACGACACTAACAGAGCTAAAAGCCATTAATGCAGCTGCACCCGATGGGCTTAAGACAAAACCTAAACTTGGCAACAAAACACCAGCTGCCAAAGGAATGCCAAGAGTGTTATACGCAAAAGCCCAAAATAAATTTTGACGGATTTTGCTCAAAGTTGCACGACTCAGTTGTATGGATTTTACAACATCAGTTAAGTTATCCCGCATCAAGACAATTTCCGCTGTTTCCATTGCAACATCAGTGCCTGAGTGTAAAGCAATACCTATATCGGCTTGAGATAGGGCTGGAGCATCATTAATGCCATCTCCTACCATCGCGACAATAGAGCGCTGAGTACTTCCCTTTGTTAAGCGTGCTTGTAATTCTTCAATGGCAGCAGCCTTCTTCGCAGGGAGAACGCCAGCCATGACATCAGCAGCATCCAGTCCGAGTTGTTTTGCTGTCACACTTGCTGCTTGTTGTGTATCTCCACTGAGCAACATCACCCGTAAACCCATGTGGCGCAACTCGTCTAGTGCTGCTTTAGCATCTGGTCTTAGGGTATCTTGAACAGCAATCAGTCCGGCTACCGCGTCTCCAACTGCTACGAAAACTACCGTTTTCCCATCTGTTGCTAGCTTGTGAGCCTGTTTTTGTGCAGTTTCACTGACAGAAATTCCGTGCCAATGCAACCAGTCACAGTTCCCTAAAAGCACCAAAGTGCCTTCTACGACAGCAGAGACACCAAGCCCTGGTTCGGTACGAAAGTCCACAGCATCTGGGATAGATAACTCTTGGCGTTGCGCTTCTTGCTGAATTGCCGTTGCTAAAGGATGAATAGTGCCGATTTCTACTGCTGCTGCCAGTTGTATGAGCGATTGGGAATGATTCTCCAGTCCCTCAATTGGTAGGCAATCTGTGACTACGGGACGACCTGTGGTAAGAGTACCAGTTTTATCAAACACGACTGTGTTTAATTCGTGTACTTTTTCTAAAACGTCGCCGCCTTTGATCAGCAAACCCCGTTCTGCGCCAATAGCTGTTCCTACTAAAATTGCTGTTGGTGTAGCAAGCCCTAAAGCACAGGGGCAAGCGACTACCATTACGGCAATTGCTAGCTTTAAACTCACAAGGAGCGGGGTGTAGATCGTGGGGTGTGAACTGTGAGGCGTGCTGAGTAAGGAGTGGTGAGAGATTTGCATGGCATACGACATAATTGCGTGATGCCAGATGTGCGTGCCGAAAAAGTACCAAAAGACAAATGTTAACAATGCCGCCGTTAATACACCGTAAGTGAAGTACCCAGCGACTGTATCTGCTAATTTTTGTACCGGCGCTTTACGGGTTTGTGCGGCTTCCACTAAGGCGACAATTTGAGCCAAAGTCGTATCACTTCCAGTGCGGGTTGCTTCAATGGCGATCGCTCCTGATTGATTGAGTGTCCCTGCTGTCACGAAATCTCCTGGTTGCTTTGTCACTGGCACCGCTTCTCCAGTTAGCATGGACTCATTTACAGTTGTTTGCCCATCAACGACTTTACCATCGACTGGAATTTTCTCTCCTGGCAAAACCTGCAACCATTCACCAACGCGCACCACCTCAGCGGGAATTTCTACAATTCCGTTATTGGAAGACAACGCAGCAGGCGATTCCGTCGTTTTAGGCTTGGCAATCAATCGCGCAACAATCGGCTGGAGGGCGAGCAATTCTTTAAATGCTGCTGCAGCGCGACCTCTGGCTTGTTTTTCCAGTGTCCGTCCTAGTAGGATAAAGCCTAACATCATGACTGGCTCGTCAAAGAAGCACTCCCACCCAAGTTGAGGAAACAGCAGAGCCACCAAGCTAGCGATGTAAGCTGTCAGTGTTCCCAATCCCACTAGAGTGTTCATGTTGGGTGCATTGTGCCGTAAACCCCGCCACCCATCCACTAAAATTGGGCGACCAGGGATGAGAAGCGCTAGCGCTGCCAATCCACAGTGGAACCAGATGTTATGCAAAATCGGTATTACGTAACCACCAATGTTACCTACATGACCAATAAATGACAGGATCAGCAGGACAGCAGCAACGATCAATTGCTGTTTTGCAGACTGCATTTCTCGGCGCTGTCGTTCTGCTGGGTCTTGTATTGATTCTGTCTCACCTACTACTTTCCCGCCTAGTTTCCGGGGTTGAGTTGGGAACCCAGCAGCTGTCAATTGCTTTGCCAGTGCATCCGCATCGACTGCACCAGCTTCCAAATCTACGACTGCTACCTCTGTCGCCAGGTTCACACAGGCGCTCTTAACTCCTGGATACTCAGTAAGCCGACGTTCTACTGCCCTCACACAGCCAGCACACTTCATACCCCCGACATCCAAAGTGATTTTCTCTGTTGTCGAGGCTGGTTCTGGGGAAACGTTAGTTTTCGAGACAATTTGCATGGAAAGTTTTTGAATTTGCTACGATGAAACTTTAACGCCTCTCTAAAAGCGTCTCTAATTCGAGCGTAGGCGAAATCCAAAGCTTTGACATAATGTCAAACTTATTAAGTTTTGTTAAGTTATGGTTGTATAGGGGTCTAGTTGTGTATTAGTTATAAAAAAATTGTTTTTCTTTTGAATTTCTAATTTAATTTACACCTTCAGACCCTATCACCGACGACTCGAACGCAGATAAGTCACGTATATAAGTGTAACTAGCTGTATTGGTATAAGGAGCATCTCGCTTTTCCAAAAAGGATTGACTGCGATATGAGACATAGTGCAGAAATAAGCTAATCCCAATACTGTGAGTAGTGTTAAGGTTATATTTTTACGTTTGAGCGTTAGCATATTGGTACAAATAAAATATTTGTCACTAAAGATAAATAGTGTTTAGAGTAAGTAATAGACTAAAATTGAGTTCTTCAGATCCCCGACTTCTTTAAGAAGTCGGGGATCTTAGACAGAAGATAGTTTATTCTTAACTTAAAATTAATTGATACATACTATAGAAAGAAATTTACCCACAGGAGGGTGAATAAAAGAGAGATAAAGTTCTCGGTTTAGTGACAAATCTTAAAGGTATAAGCAATGGTAACTCAAGGCTGTCAATAGCCATTTGTAGGATGAGGAGAGCCCCTCCTACTACTGTAAAATTATGAGTTCATGCACCTCAGATAGATACTCTAAAATAGAAATTCAATACTGAAAGACGAATTTCTAAAACCAGCCCTGCTTTTTCACGAAGTAGGTATCAACAAATTCGTCGTGGGATTTGTTCAAATAAATCATCCCTTCAATTAAACCTACAAGCTGCATAATCAAGAATGTAAATCCGTAGGTGAAATAACCTCCTACTAAGGAAATCACTAGCATGATAAATCCTTCTGGTGCATACCCAAGAATGAATTTATGGATACCAAAACCTCCAAAAATAATGCCGCAGTACCCAGCTAAAAGTTGTTTGGCGGCGTGACTGGGGGTGAAATTTGCCATATGCATCAAGCTCCTTCACTTTATAAATGATGTATAAAATTGAAATCTTATACTGCTATAAAATAATTCTGTTTAAGTACTGAGTATTAATAGTTTTTTATTAACCAGAATAAATACTAGTCAAACAGATATGCAAAAGCTGCGTACCACTAGTTTTTAGGGAACGCAAAAGCTTTCGAGGAGGGAGGTTTTCAGGACAACGCCTGAGACTACACTCGTCAATAACTGCTCTTTCTTTACTTTAACGAGAAATTCTAGTACAGCACTTTTGTACGATTTCTTGCCCAAAAATGCTTTTATTGAGAGTATTTTGCAATTAATGCGAAATACAACTATGCCCCATTACTTCATACAAGTTAACTAGTGCTATTTCCGGATTTTTTTTATTTCTCCTGACATAAGTATCAGTCTCCAAGCGCTTAACGACCCTACATACGCAGATCCTTATGTGTACTCCAGTTTACACATCTCTAGACGATTCATGAAAAGTGGAGTTCGCATTTCGTTTTTTATTCCGCCCATGCAGGGTTTGGGCTTTCAGACTTACCGCAATTTTTTGTAAGTGTTATCCGTAATAATATTTGTGCATTAAAGGTAGCATTGATCCACACTAAATACCAATAATGAATTGGTAAAAAATTGTAAATTTTTTTTAAAGATTTTGAGTATTTTCAATGGCAAGCAAAAAGTATTATTTACTAGTACTGCCTAAGACAAAAAGGCTTAGCAGAGTGCCGCTGTTCCAAAGGCTGTGGAGAAGCATAGGAGCAAGGAGATTGCGCGATCGCGTGTAAACGATCCCCAAGACAGTACCTAGGGCGAATAGTGGTAAAATTTCTGACAAGCTTAGATGAGCTGCTGCAAACAGAAAAGCACTGGCAAGAATTGATCCCCACACAGGTAAGTAACGAGTCAGGGAGGGTAATAAAAACCCGCGAAACAAAAGTTCTTCAAATATTGGGGCGGCGATCGCAGCCGTAGAGAAGAATATGCCAAGCGCCACAGTATCTTGACTTTCTAACGCCAGTTGCAACAAGGGATTACTACCACCTTGTCCTCGCCAGAGTTGTTGATTAATCAAAGACACGACCACCACTATGGGCAAAGCCACGCAATAGCCACCCAGCCCCCACAAAAACCACTTACCTCCTAACCGGAAGCGAAACCAGTCGTCTGGTAAAGGGAAAAAGCGTTTGATAGATAAATACAGTACTGATAGGGCACCAAATGCCACCAACAGGTAACTTACCAAGACGTATAATGCTTGAATTCTGACATTAGGGGCGGGACGCGGGATAGGGAGGAGAGATATGACTATGGGTACAAGAAGTTGTCCCATTAAGAAAAAGCCCACGACAAAAACTTGTAAAATCGTTTCCCCATCCCAAGGCGTTGACCAACCCACATCCGAATTTTGAGCCAATAAAGCTGTTTTCCCTTTAACAAGGCGCTGTCCAACCAAAAAAATCAGCAGCCCTAAACCTAAAAAAGCCGTCAGTGCTGGAACGGTTCCGATAATTGCTAATTTCAACAATGCTTGTTCAGCAGCTTCTTGTTGAACTGCTTCCAAGTCTGCCAAAGCATCCTGACGCTGCTGAAGTTGGTATACTTGACTCAGAGCAATATAGCGAAACCAACCTTCTAAATTCTTTTGAATCAGTTGTTCGGAAGAAGGCAAAATACGCGGGGGATCACTCCTCAGCCCTGCCAACACAGCAGCAGTTTTCTCAAATTCAGGATTAATGTCTGAACGTTGCTGTAATTGACTCCAAGTTTTCTGTGCCGTCTCTATTTTTCCTTGCTGCGCTTGTAAAATTCCCAGTCGCAAGTCTAATTCAGGAATCAATTTTTGCAGTTGGTTGACAGACTGCTGCAATTGTTGTTGCTGTACCTGACGAGAGGTGTTGGTAGCAGGAGGCAATTCTGGTTGCGGTTTAGGAGTTGTAGGAGTCGTCGCGGGTTGAGATTGGATCTGCGCCAGTTGCTTTTTGGCTTTTTCCAAATTAGTTTGAGCGGATTTACGCGCCTCTTGATACTGTTCTGTCGCGCTTTCAAGAGGTTTAACGCCCAGTAGTGCATCCTGCAATGACTTAAAATTCGCGTTCTTGTCATCTAACGGTTCCCAAGAAGCAGCTTGCAGCACAATATTTGTTTGATAAAGTTCCAAACGACTCTGGAACTGAGGTTCCTGCCAACTGCTTAACAAAGACGAGCCAGCAAACAATATCGCAACTAACGTCAGTATGATTAAACCCAACCGCTTGAGAGTCATCTGTTCTCCCTTAACTAACCAAATTTAGAGCGCAAGCTTCACAGATTCTCCTATGGAGGTTCACCTAGTGGGAATTTTCGCAAGAAAACGCTGTCAGAGTATAAATTTCTTAATACAGAGACAATGGTTCTCGACTCGATATCATCAGTGTAAGAGTCTGCAAGCAACTTCACTATCTTAAAGTACAAGCCATTGCACTGCTTGCCCTGTGGGGAGGATTTACCCAGTTCTGACGATACTCCTGTAAATAATCAATTGCAAGATTTGATCCCCAGTTTGCTCAAAGCAATCCTAGCTTAGGTATGGGTAAGCCGCATGGATTGGTTTTTTGGCGTTGACATGGGGATTTAGTACGATCTTGATGATCGCGCGATCGTACCAGAAGGATTTTTGAGTTTAGCGGTAGATCCTAATACTTGAAGTTGATTTTTGTGCCGACACTCTAGAAGGATGCGGCTACACAAACGAAGCCCGTAGTCAAATGTTTAACAAAATATACTAAAAATGAACCACAGATGCACACAGATAATTAAGTAGTGTTAATCTGTGTGCATCTGTGGTTCTAAATATCCATTAATCATATTTTTGCAAGAAGTCTAATCACCACCCAACTATAATATTTTCCCTCTCACCCAAGCGCGAAATGATTTTAGCAAGGCAATTTCCCCCACGGTTTTACTCTGCTCAATAAATCTGCTTATTTCACTAACTGAGACTGTGGGAAAAGCAATACTAAACTCACGCTCAACATATTGCCCTTCTACCAACTGATAAAATTTCAAATCTCGTCCGTTGTATCGCCATAGTTCAGGTACAGCCAACGCAGAGTAAATCGCTAATTTGTTAACTGAACTGCTGGTAATATCAATCTCAATTACTAAATCTGGCGGTGGATCAGTTTCTAAATCAAGTGTTTGCCTACCTCTAACAATAGGTTCGCTTTGGATGTAGTAACAGTTGTCTGGTTCTATTCCTCGCTTTGCTATTTGTCGTTTTAATGTTGTAGATCCAGCACTTTTAATGTCAATTTCTAGTTCTTCAACCAAGGCAAAGATAAAACGGTCGAATTGAATTTTAGAGTTTTCATGTTCAAAAAGTGGCGTCATAATTTCTAAAGTGCCACACTCATAAGCAAACCGAGAACCTCTATCCTCACCTGTTTCTGTTAGCAAGGCTTCAAAGGTTTCCCAGCTAATATTGTGCAGCACTGTTCTTTGTTCAGCAGGGGTTGAGGTAGTAATCATGCTTGAAAAATACCTGGCGATGTTCGTAATGGCGGCTATACAAACATGACGCGAAGCGGCTTCCCGAAGGGAAGTCCGCCTACGCGGACTTATATCATAGCGTGCGTAGGCAGGCTTTGTATGTGTGCCTGGTTTGCTCCCAGACTTCTAGTCTGAGGGGCGCAACAAACATTAGACTTCTTGTAAAAATACGATTTATGAATTTTTGAACCACAGATGGACACCGATGGACACCGATATTTATCTGTGTGCATCTGTCTTCATCTGTGGTTTAATTCCAAAAAAATTGACTTATGCAAGAGTTCTATTGTCCATCATCAACTTAACTTAAGAAACCGCCAAAGAAATCTAACGTTTCCTTCAACGCTTTGACAAAAACATCAATTTCTTCACGAGTGTTGTAGAAAGATAGACTAGCCCGTGCAGTCGCCGGAATCACTAAGTGGCGGTGTAATGGTTGCGTGCAGTGGTGTCCGGAACGGATGGCAATGCCTTCTTGGTCTAATAATGTAGATATGTCGTTAGCGTGAATTTCTCCGGCGGTGAATGCAGCAAGAGCAGCTCTGCCCAAACCTGCTACTTTAGGTTTAGGACCATAAATGCGAATTTGTGGAATTTGTTCTAGCTGCTCGAATAGATAGCCAGTCAATTCTGATTCGTAGGCATAGATTTTATCCATGCCAATCCCACTAAGGTAGTCTACCGCTGCACCAAGAGCAATTGTTTCTCCAATTGAAGGTGTACCCGCTTCAAATTTATGTGGTAAATCCGCGTAGGTAGAATGGTCTAAAAACACATCCGCAATCATTTCACCACCGCCCAAAAAGGGAGGCATTGATCGCAGCAATTCTAACTTGCCATACAAAAAGCCAATCCCTGTTGGAGCACACATTTTGTGACCAGAAGCCACCAACCAATCACAGTCAATTTGCTGCACGTTGATAGGCATATGAGGGACGCTTTGGCAAGCATCAATTAATACTTTCGCGCCATATTTATGAGCTATTTCGCAAATCTCCTTTACAGGGTTAATACAACCCAACGTATTAGAGACATGTACCAGCGACACCAATTTTGTTTTGTCGGAAACCAGCTTTTTGAACTGTTCCAAATCAAAAGTTTCTTCTGCAGCCAGTTCGACAAATTTCAGCACCGCACCCGTCTTTTGTGCGACAAAATGCCAGGGTACCAAATTACTGTGGTGTTCCATCACCGAGAGAATTATCTCATCCCCTCGCTGCAAATTGTTCATTCCCCAACTGTAAGCAACCAAGTTTATCGCCTCAGACGCATTGCGGGTGAAGACAATTTCCTGGCGCGATGCAGCATTTACAAACGCAGCAACTTTGTCTCTTGAGGCTTCGTAAGCGTCGGTGGCTTTGGCGCTGAGAATATGCACGCCACGATGCACGTTGGAATTGTACTGCTCGTAATAGTCTCGCAGGGTGTTGAGTACGAGCAAAGGTTTTTGCGACGTGGCGGCGTTGTCGAAGTAAATTAAGGGTTTGCCGTTAACTTCTTGGTGTAGTATCGGGAAGTCAGCACGGACTATATCAGCAAGGGTTTTTTCTTGGGTAAAAGTCATTTTAATTATTACTCATTAGTCATTAGCCATTGTAGAGACGCTTTCATTCAGCGCGTCTCTACATCTTTGTCATTAGTCATTAATTATTGACTGATAACTGTTGACGGTTTGTGTGAGTCTTTCTCGCAAAGAGGGTACAGGTATTTGGTTGATGATTTCGGCGGCGAAGGCGTTAATCAATAAGTTGCGAGCATCATTCTCATCGATACCCCGACTTTGCAAGTAGAAGATTTCATCATCTTCCAACTGGCTAACCGTAGCACCGTGGGCGCATTTTACGTTATCTGCGGTAATTTCCAATTGCGGCTTGGTATCAACTCTGGCTTTCGGCGACAACAGCAAGTTGCGGTTCAACTGTGCTGCATCTGTTAACTGTGCAGGCTTTGGAACAAAAATTTTGCCGTTAAACACTCCATGAGCGCGATCGCCCACGATACACTTATGCAATTGCCGACTCGTACTATAAGGATAATTGAGCGCGATCGCACTATGCGTATCCGCCAACTGGTTTCCCCCAATCATCGTCAATCCATTGAGGGTAGTTTCCGTTTGTTCACCAGTTTGCAAAATCTCTAAATTGTGGCGCGACAGCTTTCCACCAAAAGTTACCGCATGACAAGTATACCGACTGTCACGAGCTTGAGAAACAGCAGTCTTCCCAATATGGAAAGCCTCTGCACCTTCCAACTCAAGCCGAGTGTGACTCACCTGAGCATTTTCCTCTATCCAAATCTCCGTCACCGCATTGGTAAAGTAAACCTTCTCTGCGCTCTCTGCGCCTCTGCGGTTCGTAAATTCTTCCACCAACGTCACACTACTACCAGTCTCTGCCACCACCAAACAACGCGGTAGAGAAATCGAAGGAGCCTCTCCAGCAACAAGAAACACCAAATGAATCGGTGTTTCCACTACCACATTTTTCGCCACCCAAACCACCGCAACATCTTTTATTCCACTGGTATTGAGGGCGGTAAATACCTCATGTGCTCCCTCAGTTTGAGCCAAATATTGCTGCACGCGTGATTGTAGAGACGCGCCACCTCTCGTCTCTACAGGCAAATTAGTCAAATTGCTTACCACAATCCCATCAGGCAAATCTGCAACCGCTGATAACTCAGGCGTATAAATTCCGTTAACGAACACCAAGCGACTGTTAGCAGCTTCTGGTACTAGCAGCGTATCCGCTTGTACAGACGTTGCATCCAATGTCTCTACATTAAATTGCACTTTCCGCAAAGACGACAAATCAGTGAAGCGCCATTCTTCATCGCGGGTGGTGGGGAGAACCGATTTACGTACCCAAAGCGCGGCGCGTTCATGTAACTCCTGCAACCAAGCATCAACCTCAACAGACGCGCTATGGCGTGTCTGGACAACCTGATTTAACAACTCAGTTAGATAAGCATCCCTATCCAGCACAGTCGATGCCAAATCTACTGGATTTGAGTTAGGAACCGAACTGGGAGAAACCAGAATATTCATCACACACCTACCTCAGCCGCATTCTCTTCCAACACCCAGTCATAACCACGCGATTCTAACTCTAGCGCCAATTCCTTACCGCCACTGGTAAGAATTTGCCCGTTTGCCATCACATGGACGTAATCTGGCACGATGTAATTCAGTAATCGCTGATAGTGCGTAATCATAATCGTGGCATTTTCTGGACTCGCCAGCTGATTCACTCCATTCGCCACAATCTTTAGCGCGTCAATATCCAAACCCGAATCTGTTTCATCCAAAATTGCCAGCTTCGGTTCTAGCAGTGCCATTTGCAGAATCTCGTTGCGCTTCTTCTCGCCACCAGAGAAACCTTCATTTAAACTCCGACTCAGGAAAGCAGGATTCATCTTCACGACATCCAGCTTTTGCTCGATCAAATCATCAAAATCAAACGCATCCAATTCCTCTAAACCCTGCGCCTTACGACGCGAGTTGTAAGCCACCCGCAGGAAATCCAAATTGCTCACACCCGGAATTTCCAACGGATATTGAAACGCCAAAAATATCCCAGATCTAGCGCGTTCCTCTGGTTCCATTTCCAGCAAGTTTTGCCCTTGGAAAATTATCTCGCCGCCAGTCACTTCATACGCGGGATGTCCAGCCAAAACTTTAGAAAAAGTACTCTTACCAGAACCATTCGGTCCCATAATCGCATGGATTTCACCCAAGCGTACCTCAAGGTTCACACCTTTAAGAATAGGTGTTCCATCAACTTTTGCTGTCAAATTCCGTACAGACAGCACAACTTCACTATTCTCAATAATCATGCTTGTTCTCTCTCTCTTCTCTCTTCTTCCTTGGCGCACTTGGCGTCTTGGCGGTTAAATATTCAAACCACAGATGGACACAGATGCACACAGATAATTTATCTGCGTCCATCTGCTACAACCGGCTGTGGTTCCATTTACCCAACACTACCTTCCAACTTCAGACTCAGCAGCTTATCAGCTTCCACTGCAAACTCCATCGGTAGCTGATTAAACACATCCTTACAGAAGCCGCTAATCATCATCGAAATAGCATCTTCCGACGAAATCCCCCGCTGTGCAAAGTAGAATAGTTGGTCTTCCCCAATCTTGGAAGTGGAAGCTTCATGCTCCACCTTCGCAGTATGATTTTGTACTTGAATGTAAGGGAAAGTATTCGCGTGAGCATTATCCCCAATCAGCATTGAGTCGCACTGGGAATAGTTCCGCGCCCCTTGTGCCTTGGGATTGATTTTCACCAAACCCCGGTAGCTATTACTAGATTGTCCGGCAGAAATTCCCTTAGAAATAATCGTGCTGCGGGTGTTCTTACCAACGTGAATCATCTTTGTACCGGTATCGGCTTGCTGCATATTATTTGTCAGCGCCACCGAGTAGAATTCACCCACAGAGTTATCACCCACTAGCACACAGCTAGGATACTTCCAAGTGATAGCCGAACCAGTTTCTACCTGTGTCCAAGAAATCTTGGAATTAACACCTTGACACAAACCGCGCTTGGTGACGAAGTTGTAAATACCGCCTTTGCCATTCGCATCACCAGCGTACCAGTTCTGCACGGTGGAATATTTAATTTCGGCGTTGTCGAGAGCGACGAGTTCTACGACAGCGGCGTGTAGCTGGTTGCTGTCATACATCGGCGCGGTGCAGCCTTCCAGGTAGGAAACATAGCTACCTTCTTCAGCAACAATCAGTGTCCGCTCGAATTGTCCAGTCTCACCATTGTTGATGCGGAAGTAGGTAGACAGTTCCATCGGGCATTTTACGCCTTTGGGTATATAGACGAAGGAACCATCGCTAAATACAGCGGCATTGAGAGCTGCAAAGTAATTATCTGCGGCTGGGACAACGCTACCCAAGTACTTCTGCACCAATTCTGGATATTCCTGCAATGCTTCCGAAATTGAGCAGAAGATAACACCATCTTTAAGCAGCTTTTCTTTAAAGGTGGTACCGATGGAAACGCTATCGAAAATCGCATCAACGGCGACGTTTGCCAGTCGCTTTTGTTCTGATAAGGGAATGCCTAGCTTCTCAAAAGTATCCAACAAAGTTGGATCAACTTCGTCCAAGCTGTTAAGCTTTTGTTTTGCTTGCTTGGGTGCGGAGTAGTAGATGATATTTTGATAATCTATCAGAGGATACTTAACGCTTGGCCAAGTTGGTTCTGCCATTTTTTGCCACTGGCGAAAAGCTCTCAGGCGAAAATCCAACATGAACTCCGGCTCGTTTTTCTTGGCGGAGATGAGGCGGACGATGTCCTCGTTTAGTCCACGCGGAATCATGTCGGCTTCAATGTCGGTGATAAAGCCGTACTTGTATGGCTGGTTGACTAAGGTTTTGACAGTGGCACTCATCGGTAGTTTTCTCTTGTGTTCGCTGTATGGAATCTCTTTAAGGATGGGAGACGGGCTTTTTGTAGCCGATTCCCAGATTGAGTAACCAAGTGGTTACGGGACTGCTAAAATAAGTATAGAGACTAAAACAACAACTATGTTGTTTAACTTATCTTCATTTTAAGCTAGATTAACAACAACATTGTTGTCAAAATCATATTTTCTTCAAAACAAATGAATTTTTAGGACGATGATGGTGACTATCCAGCAGTCCTCAACAAAGCAAGATATTCTAGAATATCTGCTGAAACACCCGCAGACTACAGCTTTTGATTTAGCCGAGGCTCTTGATATTAGCCCCCAAGCGATTCGTCGTCATCTTAAGGATTTAGAGGCGGAGCAACTGATTTCTTTCTCTTTGTCCGTGCAAGGGGGAATGGGGCGTCCGCAGCATATTTATCAATTAACTCATCAGGGACGCGATCGCCTGAGTAAAGAAGTTGCCGATAGCTACGGTCAATTTGCTGTTTCTCTACTGGATACATTAGCAGAAACGGTAGGACGCGACCAAGTCAGTTCAATTTTACGAAAGCAGTGGGAGCGTAAAGCACAAGAATATCGAGAACGCCTGGGTAACGCTTCCTTATCACAAAGGGTGGCAACTTTGGTAGAACTGAGAAAAGCTGAAGGCTTCATGGCTGAATCTCACCCTGTAGAATCGAGTGAGTCATCGCAAGGCGAAGGATTTATCCTCATGGAACACAACTGTGCAATTTCTAACGTTGCCGAGTCTTTCCCCAGCGTCTGCGGTCATGAATTAGAAATGTTTGCCGCAGTTTTACCAGATTGTACAGTAGAGCGTACGCACTGGATTATTAACGGCGAACATCGCTGCGGTTATTTAGTACAAGAGCGAAAAAACAGAGCTTAACTTTTCCATGAAATGAGTACCCCCAACCAGTGGGGACTTCATATTAAGTCTAAGTCATGAATTATAAATAATTCGTAGTAGGCTTTACCAATCTGTGATGATTCATCACCAGTTACAACTACTAAATTTGAGTCAGTTTTAGAGAAAAGTTATGGAGTTACCATCACAGCAATCAACACCACAATTTTTAACTCCAGAAGAGGCAGTCAAAGTCGATGCTGCTTTGCTTTCCTCACCGGAGAAATTTTTAACCAGATTGACAATTTCATCACTCAGGCTTTTGAAACAAATTGCTCAAGAGTATGAAGTAAAGATTGAAGATTTGACAGCGCAACAGGTCATTGCTTGGTTTGAAAAAGATGGGAAGATTCGGCGAGAGCAAGGAATTGAGGCGGCGTACTTGAAGTGGTAGTGGGAAATAGTTAGTTGTTAACAACTAACTACTAACCAGTAACTACTACCAATAACAAAAAAGCACCTTAATTAAGGTGCTATAAAAAGAAGATATATTTATTTTTATCAACAAGTTTTTAGGCGTGATGGGTAGTGCGCGGACTGCGAGCTCCAGCAGCAGCTCCAATCATTGAAGCGAGTAAACCTAACAAGGAACCGAATACAAACCACCACAAGCCCGAACGTACATTTGCTGCAATCTCACGAGCTTGTTGAGCAGTAACGTTGCTTTGCGGTACATTCACGCCACCTTGCCGCTGCACTTGGTTAATAACTTCTCCAGCATTGGAAGCAGCAACACCAAAAGCACCCGATACTCCACTTGCTAACAGCCAAGAGCTTAATGCTAAAGTTGTTGCCCAAAGTATTGCGCCGTTGAGAAGAGCTGTATTGCGGTTCATTGGACCACAAGCACGAGCCATAACCCAAGCACCAGTAAACAGGGAAATCAACAAACCGATGGTTGACCAAATCCCCGCATTACCTGCAACGTTAGGTGCAATTGTTCTGGGTGCGCCTGAACCTTCAACAGTGCCTGCTGCGATCGCGCTAAACATGGCGCTCAAAATCAATTGAGTTGCTAAGGCAACCAACAAACCAGAAATAATAGGACCCCAGCGAACACGGTCGTGGTAATCGCCTACTCGACCGATCACAGGCTCGGTAATAACTTCGTCACCTAGTCGATTTGTGTATGACATACTATATTTTCCCCTTAACTACTCCACTAAACTTTTTTCTCAGGTTTTCATGCTAATGATTAAAATTAAATGGCTTGTGATGATTTTACATATCTATCAGTGGAAATAATTAAGAAGTCTATCTTTAGTTATAAGAATATTATTATTTTCACAACATTTGTTTAACTTTTATTAAGTGTTAATACCTTGACCAAATTGAAAATTTTTGATGATAATTTACAAAATTTCAAAAGACCAATCAGATGAAACTAACATTTTTTAATTATAGCTCTCTTTTTTTAATTACAGTTAATCTATCATTTAATCAATATCAAAATACTTATTAGTAAACAGTTATTAGTGAACAGATAATAACTATATAAATACCATTTAATTTAAGAAATGTTGTTAATGGTTGTTTAGTACTTAGTCGGTAGTTGGAGCGTTGTTTATCACTACCGACTACCCACTAGCAGTCATAACGAGTCAGTTCACAATATTTAGAATTGCTGTAATAACTGCTAACGCAGTTTCACAGCGGTGCCTGTGGCAGTAATCAGTATGAGAACACCTGATTGGTCAACATTGATTGTGCCAGTATCGACTTCAATGCCAACGACAGCATCTGCTCCTAAACGTAATGCCCGTCGCTCTAATTCTTCTAAAGCCTTGCGTTGACCCTCCTCAAAGAGGCGTTCGTAGCTACCCGTGCGCCCACCGATAATATCGCGGATGCTAGCAAAAAAATCTCGGAGGAAATTGCTGCCATAGACAACTTCCGCCGTCACAATCCCTAAATATGACTGAATGATGGTTCCTTGAATCACATCGGTCGTAGTTAAAATCATATATTTGCCTCAAAAACATAACTGTCAGTTCATACTGGTGTTTGGATTTTCAAGTGTAGAAGCAGATACCTGAAAAGCAGATTGTATGAAAAATGAATGTTAATTTACTGTAATTTCACAGAACAAAAGGAAAATTATCGTAAATATTTTGTAAAAGTAAACAAATAGAGTTTGCAAAACCAAATATATCTGTTTTAATGGACAATCAACCACGGAGATTGTAGAAAAAAGTTGCAGAAACTTTCAGGTAATTTACTGTGTATAATCGAACATCATTGATAGTAAGTGTTCTCCTAGTAGGAAGCTTTGTAGCAACAATACCCTTGGTAGCTCAGGCTCAAGAAGCACTACCACAACAGCAAAGCAGCCAGGAGTTAAAGGGACTTTTGGAGGAAGGGCGGAGGCTGGTAGATAGTGGTGATTACAATGGGGCGATCGCCATCTATCAAAGAGCAGCTGCTGTAGAACCAAAAAACGCCACGATTTATTCTGGCATTGGCTATCTCTACGCCCAACAAGGGAATTTTCCCGCAGCACTACAGGCTTACCGTCGTGCTGTTGCCCTTAATCCTAACAATAGCGATTATCAATATGCTTTGGGTTATGTCAGTGGCAATTTGGGAGATAACAAGGGCGCAAAGGAAGCCTACCGTCAAGCGATACAAGCTAACCGGAGTAATGTCAACGCTTATATAGGGTTGGCTACAGTTCTGTTGCGTTTAGGAGAGAACAACAATCTGAAATGGGCATACGAACAAGCTGTCAACCTTGACCCGAAAAATCCTCAAATCTATGAGTTGCGGGGTAATATCTTAATGAAGCAGGGCAAATCAAGAGAAGCAATTACAGTGTTTCAACAAGCCCGGGATTTATACCAAAAGCAGGGTATGCAGGACGGCGTAGCAAGGGTAGAAGCCGTACTCCGAACTTTGAGGGGGTAAGATTAGTCCAACTTGCGTCCGGTGAGTTCAACGAAAATATCTTCTAAGTTAGAGGGACGTACCATCATCCCTGTTTTATCATTTTGTTGATTTAGGTACAAGTTTGCATCTTCCAAAGTGGGGAAAAAGAGATATTCCCAACGGTCTCCTGTTTGCTTCATGACCAAACCTTCGCCATGAGCGGAGCGCAACTGTTGTAGGGTGCCAAGAGAAATTAATCTACCACTATCCATAATGCCAATGCGATCGCACAAATACTCCACCTCATCCATATAATGAGTAGTGAGCAGCATTGTCATCCCTTGCTTATTCAAATCCCGAATAATCTCCCAAAGACGTCGCCTTGTTTGGGGGTCTAGTCCTACCGTCGGTTCATCTAGAAACAGAATTTGCGGTTGATGCAACAACGCTCTGGCTATCTGTAGCCGCCGCTTCATACCCCCAGACAGGGTTTTTACCAAGTCATCGCGTTTGGTTGCCAGTTCAACATACTCCAGCCATTGATTAATCAATCGCTGTCGCTTAGGATTGGCAATGTGATGTAGCCTGCCGTGCAGCTCCATATTTTCCCACACGGTTAAATCGTTATCCACACTAATTTGCTGCAACACAACGCCAATATGCTGCTTTGCTAATATCGATTGCGACACTACATTATAACCAGATACCTCTATCCGTCCCTGGCTTGGTTTCGTCAGCGTGGTCAACATCCGAATTGTCGTAGATTTCCCCGCACCATTCGGACCAAGTAAACCAAACATTTCTCCCGCATTAATTGTAAATGAGAGGTCATTGACCACGGGAACATTATTGTAAATCTTGTAAACGTTTTCTAGGTGAACAGCAACAGTCATGGATAGCTTGGCAAGAGAGAACTTGATCGCCTGTTGTGACCATTGTGCCAGAAGAGAACGCTTTACTCTATTTATCTATCTCTATTTATCTATATTTATTTTTTGGAAAACAAACAAATCCCCTGCCCCTTATACTATTATGGGGCAAGGGGGGTAACAAGTCACAAACATTTCAGAAAACGGGATTACATCAAGTTGTTAACTCACTCTCGCAAAACTAACCAGAATATCTAAAGCCAAACTAAACACTGATTTGAGGTTATACTAAATAGGGTACTTCCTACACGTACTTCAATTGCTATTGCCAATATATTTTCCATTGGAAGTCCCATCCTCACCACAAGAACTGCTATTCTTTGGTAAGGTTTGTACGGGCTGAGAGGGTTCAAGTAACTTGAGATGGTTTGTCTGTGACGTTGATTCTACATGAGCAATGATGTCCCTAAGTCGATCATTGACTACTGTTGGTCGATGTTGTCTTCTCATACGTTCCACTCCTAAAATAGTAGATCACCCAACTGACGACAAATAGTGGAAACTTTAATTATATCTCAATTCAAGGTTTGGTTAAGGTACAGGTACAACAGAGCGATTTTTTAGATCGCCCTACTTCATGATCTATCACCATCGCCTGCTTTAGCAATGACATCTGCAATACCATTTGCTTTTTAAAATGTTAAGAAAAATTGAGTTGTTTTATATATATAGAAATATTATTAAGTTTCAAGAACGCATATACTCTATTTGATAGATGACACAAAGCCAGACTTATGCAGTACTAAGGCTGATGGTTCGCTATTAGCAAAATTGATAAATGCTTGAGTCGGCTTTCGTCTTTTTCGAGACAAGAGCGATGGTACGTACTATTTGATACTTGCCAGTTTCTACATTTTCTGGCGTCGCTTCTACATTATTAAGCCTGAGGCGGTTGACCGGTAGTTGGTGAGAAATGGCGTAAGCTGAAGAAAAAGCAGCAATGCTGTAAGGTGTGTTTTGTACTGGTGCAATGACATCTTTCTCGTCCCTAAAAATGACTGCTGACGGCGAATTCTTCAAATTACCAAGATAATGCTTCCGTTTTACTAGATGTCACCTCGGTTGGCGATCGCCAACCGAGGATGGTTGCACCAGAGGCTAACCTGAAAACTGGTTTACCCCGCTTCCATGTCTTTCGTCAAGGTGAATTGTTGACACTCCTCAGCCGTCATGCTGAGGATTCTTGCTTCAACCGTCCGGACTAGATACTTGAATCTTGCATTCAAGTATCCCCGTTTGGATACGTCCACTTTTCGCAAGGACTGCCCGACCGCGTTTGAAAAGATTTGTTCAATTACTTCTATCTCTTTCCTACAACAAGAGCACGAAGCTGAGCATTGTAGCTGGGGAGTACCCAATATTGCCTCACTAGAGCCTTTTAGACTACGGGCAATAGTATAATTTCATACTTTTAGTACGCTGTCAATAAAAAGCGGCCCTACAAGGGCGGGGCTTTAAACCCAAATTTTCGGTAAAATAACTCACTGATATCCAAGATGTGATTATTTAATTGTCTGTGGTGTTTATAATTGGGCTGCAACTAGTTTATCAAGGGCTCTTTGCTAGTTCGTCCTGATGGGAAATCAGCAATTCTTGAAGGATTAAATCCACAGATAGAGTTTCGGATTTTAGAAAAGATTGGGAATGACTAACCAGCGGTAGATAGAATTACAGGGGTGCAAAGTTTAACGGTAGATAATTGATTTTGGGAATTTCATACAGAAGTGAGAAAACTGGCAACTCAACTGATGGAGTGATTTCATCGAGTGATTTAAAGGTTAAATTAGTAGGGGTATTACGATTTACCTTTGCCTGTTTACAATTTTTCCAACTTAATAAAGAAGTATTTTTATTCTAATGGTTTGATGAATTCAATTCCCCCTGGATTTCAACTTGAGCAAGCTGTCATTCTGGCTTTACTCGTAGCTAGAACGAGCTATGAAATTATTTTTTCACCAGAAGCCGTCGAAGACTTACGCACTTTAGAGCCAAATATTCGCTCGACAGTATGTGATGCTATAAAAGAATACCTGCGACATGAGCCGACCAAAACCAGAAAGAATCGGATAAAGCGTTTACGAGGGATGTCGCCGTCGCAGTTTCGGTTACGAGTGCATGACCTGTTTATTGTTTATGATGTTACAGAAACCACAATCGAAATTTTGGCAATTGTATTCAAATCTGAAGTAGAAGCTTGGTTAGAAAAGGTGGGGAAACCCGATGAAGAAAATAGCACTTTCTGAAATTCAAAAGAATTTATCCAAGTATTTGCAGTCGGCTGGTGAGGAGGAAATTGTGATTATTCACAATGGGAAATAAGCAGGAATACTCATTGGTTTTCAATCAGAAGATGACTGGTTAGATTACTGTTTGCAAAACAACCCACGCTTCCTCTATAAAATTAAATCAGCTAGAAAAAGTCTTCAATCTGGGCAAGGAGTGAAACTGGAAGATATTGAGTTTTAAAATTTGCATCGCAATCAATTTTTCACCTCTTCCCACGCTTGCAAAATCCTTTCAGCTTCCTGACACAAAACCTCGTGATACTGACCGTTGCTTGCAAGCAAACCACCCCACTGATTCACATCACCAGTGTTATACTGCAACGGCGTACCGTCAAAATGAGTGAACTTACCACCAGCTTCTGTCAGAATCAGTTCTGGGGCAGCTATATCCCAATCTTTTGGGGCAGACTTACCAGAAAGAGAAATATAAACATCTGCCCGTTGTTCAACTATTGCAGCAATTTTGCCGCCTACACTGCCAACTGCTTTCTGATTTTGACATGGTAAGTGTTGTAGTAGGTAATTTAATCTTTGATTGCGGTGACTGCGACTCACAACTAAGGTTAAATCTTCGATACGTTCCCGTGATGACACTTGTAACGGTATTTTCCCATCACGGGTTTCCACAAAAGCACCGCCTCCCTTGATGGCATAGTACAACTTTTGAGCTTCAGGTACTGCTACTACAGCAAGCACTGGACGTGTTTCCTGCACTAAGGCAATGTGAATTGCATACTCCCCAGTTTTTTCGATAAAATCTCGCGTACCATCCAATGGATCAATGATCCACACCCATTCTTGCTTAGCTTGTTCGACTTTGTAAGTTTCTTCGCTAATGTAGGCAAAATCATCATGACCCAAAGCAGCTTGCAGGTTCTCTAAAATGTAATTATTGACATTTACATCTGCAATTGTGACAGGCTCATTCTGTTTATACTGTACTTCTAGATTGTAGTCGCCAGTCTGATGGTAGAAAGAGCGCAGTATATCTGTTGCTCCCCAACCTACGGAACGAGTTAATTCTAGGATTTTTTCTAAGTCTTTCATTAATTGCCTTGTCCTCTTATCTGTCTTGAGTGTTTAACGGCTATGTAATCCCCATATTCCAAAACGCAGGAGTGTTATACCGCACACTACGGTATTAAGCTTTCTACAGAAGGCTATCCCACGACTTGTAGGATAGCATGACAGGCAAGCGTGTTATATTAGACAGCTACTTACTCCCTTCCCGGTACAAAATTACCGAACTTGAACCTTGGCGTTCTTGGCGTCTTGGCGGTTTTTTATAAGTAATCTTCTGGCGGGAAGCGAGTAGGAAGTCAGATTACTAAGGGCTTTCGATGGTTTCGTAATCTTTCTGATGGTCGGATACCTATAGGTTGCACAGATCATAGAAAAACGAACCGCCAAGGACGCAAAGGACACGAAGAAAAGAGGGTTAGAGAGAGTTGTTCCGTAAGCCCTGAAAGTGAAAAATTTACTGCTGAGAATGCATCCAGCGGCGTGTGCCAAAAAATTGACAGGAAAAAGAAGCAATCTGTGCTGCTTGCTGCAATGCAGTCGGAAAACTTTCCCGTAAAATGTAATGACAAAAAGCACCGTGGAAAATATCTCCAGCCCCTAGTGTATCAACGGCTTGTACTGTCGGCACATCTATCACGCCTGTTTTACCGTGTTGGAGGTATCGAATGGGTTTTTCTCCATGAGTGATGGCGATGTGAGGAATACCAACTCGACTGAGATAGGTAAAAACCTCATCTTCAGTATGGCAGTTCGGGGGATAAAAATTAGCAGAACAAAGAGCATAATCTACATAAGGTAAGACTTTGTCAAACCCGAGTTTCCAACTACCGCCATCGATAGCAACTGGGATATTCTTAGCTTTTGCCATTTGGGCAATTTGATTCCCAACAGTCATCTGATGTCCATCAATCAAGACTATATCAACGTTTTGCAAAATGTCTGGCGGGACAGATTCGCTGCTTGCTTGAGTTTTGACGGCGTTGATGGAAATAACTGCCCGTTCACCAGTTGCTTGGGTGACAATAATAGAAGAAACTGGCGGCGCGTTTTGGGTAGTGGGGTTAAGATCAGTTATCGCAACTTTGTGATTTGCCAAATCTCCTTTAATTAGCTGCGTCATTGGGTGAGAACCTATGACACCCAAGACTGTAGCTTGATTGCCCAAATGACTGAAAGTGACAGCAGCGTTAGTTGCTGGACCACCTGCGGTCATAGTATAGTCAGCAGCGACTAGCTTCTGGTTATTTTTGGGGGGAGACTCAGCAAGGTAAATCAAGTCCAAGGTGACTAAACCGACAAATAGTCCATGTTTTTCCATTTTTGTGCAGTAGGCGAGACATCTGCCAAGACTGAATAATCTGTGGTTCCTAATAGTCAATACATTTTGCAAAAAGTCTAATTTATGGCGGGCAAGATGCCCACCCCACAAGATAATATTTATGCATGGACATAAAACCAGCAACACTCTATGTGGTAGGTACACCGATTGGCAATCTGGAAGATATGACATTCCGTGCCGTAAAAATTTTGCAAACAGTGGATGTCATCGCTGCGGAAGATACGCGCCACACGGGTAGACTACTACAACATTTTCAAATTAAAACGCCCCAGGTGAGTTACCACGAACATAACCGTAGCAGCCGCATCCCAGAGTTATTAGAACAACTGAGTAACGGCAAAGCAATTGCTTTAGTCACTGATGCAGGTGTACCAGGAATTTCTGATCCTGGATATGAACTGGTTAAAGTTTGTATTGAGGCTGGGATACCAGTCGTGCCAATTCCTGGTGCAAATGCAGCAATTACGGCATTGAGTGCAGCAGGATTACCAACAGATCGATTTGTTTTTGAAGGATTTCTGTCAGCTAAAGGTCAACAGAGGCGATCGCACCTACAATCCCTGGAAACAGAATCCCGCACACTCATTTTCTACGAATCTCCCCACCGCTTGCGCGAAAGTTTACAAGATTTCGCAGATATTTTCGGAACTTCTCGCCAAATCGTCATAGCGCGAGAGTTAACTAAATTGTATGAGGAATTTTGGCGGGGAACAATTGAGAGTGCGATCGCTCACTACAGCGAACGCGAACCCCAAGGCGAATATACTTTACTCGTGGCGGGAACCCCACCGGCTCAACCACAACTTAGCGAAGAAGAACTCAAAGCAGAGTTGCTAAAGATTATGAGTCAGGGAATATCGCGATCGCAAGCTAGCCGTCAGTTAGCAAAAATGACTTCGCTTCCCCGTCGTCAACTATATCAATTAGCGCTTGCAATCAAAATGGACCAAGAGACTCAATAATCAATCCTCAAAAATTCTTATTCCCTACTTCCGCTACTGTCTCAGTTTTCTTAAGGGGAGTTTCGCCAATGTTAAGGCAGCACTACAATGGGAGATATTGATTATGAGGAACACGAGGAACAAGAAGAATGACCCAAGTGGTTTTAGGAGAAAATGAAGGCATTGATTCAGCTCTACGTCGGTTTAAACGCCAAGTTTCTAAAGCTGGAATTTTAGCTGATGTAAAGTACCACAGGCATTTTGAAACACCACAAGAAAAGCGCAAACGCAAGGCAGTAGCAGCTAGACGCAAGCGACGTATGAAATAAAATAAGTCTTAACGTATTCGGTTGCTTAATACATTACTTAAGCAAAATAAATCGTACCCCTTGTTGGGGTACGATTTAGTTGTGTTACGGATGCGTTAAGTCAGAAAATTATGTATTTATACTTAACTCACAGAGACAGTCTAAGACTCAGGACTATCAAAAGAGCGGCTGTTACAAACATTCATAGCCTTTTCTACTCCCTGCTTGAGACTCAGTTCTACACATTCCACGACAAACTGGAGGACAAGAGACATGACCTCATTTTCAGCAGCAGAAAATCGTCCTAGGACATGAGAAACGCTACCTGATTCATTGGCGTTGGCTGTACCTTTTGGTTTGCCAATACCGATACGCAAACGAGGAAAGTTTTGCGTTCCAAGATGTGCGATCGCGCTTTTCATCCCGTTGTGTCCCCCAGCAGAACCAGACAAGCGCAGCCGAGTTTTTCCTAAGGGTAAATCCATTTCATCATAAATGACCAACACCAATTCAGGTTCTAACTTATACCAACTTGTCACGGCTTGCATTGCTTGTCCGGAACGATTCATATAAGTCAATGGCTTCAGCAAGCGGATTTTATCTCCAGTAGCTGCGATTCCCTCGCCATACTCCCCTTGAAACTTACGATTTTCTGCTAAGGGAATCTTCCAACAACGAGATAGCGCGTCTACAGCAGCAAAACCGATATTGTGGCGAGTTTTGTCGTACTTGGGTTCTGGGTTCCCCAACCCAACTATTAGCTGGGGAATCACCATTTTTTTGGCAATAGCTTCCGTCATTTTGCCTTCAGTTTAGCTTTTTTGGGCAGAACTGGTAGTGTCTTGTGGCAACTGAGCTGCTTGTATTTCGTTAGTTTCTAGCTTAGCAGTCGTTTTCACAGCTTCTTGCAACTGAGTTGCTTCTTTTTCAAACTCGTTTTGAAACTCGCTAGAAGCTTGTTGAAAACCGCGAATTGCTTTTCCCAAACTGCGACCAACCTCTGGTAGCTTCTTAGGACCAAAGATTAACAGCGCTACCACAAAGATTAAAGCCATTTCTGGTAAACCGATACCAAATACATTCATGTTTTTCTCCTGTAAACTCAAAAACCGCCTGACAAAACCCACATATGTAGTCTAATCAATAGTTATTAAGCCATACTGCGGTCTAAAGACACGCAGATTTTGGCAGAAATTCGAGTTAGCTTGTCGTCCTTGCTGACTATCTGGCTAACTTTTTCTGCCTGCGTTGGGATCTGCTCTGCCGGGAATCAGGCACGGGTGTTCGGACTTGCCTACTAATCTCGCAGATTTTAAAACGCCTCCACGCCCCAAACAAGATCGACTTCGACCTTGGATACTGCTCAACAGCATCCTGCAATGAAAGCTCATCCTGATTAACGAATTTAGCCAGAAAAGCACTGAACAAGTCGCGGTGCATTCCTTCACCTGTTAACCTGTCGATATGCACTCTCTGCGACAAAGTCTTTTTGATGCGCTCACCATTAAGATGAGTTTGACTTAGCGCAGTCTTCTGGGTAGAGAACTTGATAACTGTGCCACCAGCTTTCTCAGCTTTGCGGATCAGTTCTGATTGTACAAATCCTGGGGACTTGGCAGCTATGGCTTTTCCATATCGCTTTTGCCATCCCTTTACACTGACATTTTCAGTTTTGATATCTTTGCCATGCCTCAAAATCTCGTTAATAACACGACGATTTTGATTTTTTGCATACGCAGTCTTTCTACGTTCTAGCTCACGTTTCTTTGCAGCAGCTTTGCGGTAATTGTTGGACTTGTTCCACTTGCGGCTGTTCTTTTTAACTTTGCCTTTTTTAACAACGGTCTTGCGCCCGCAACTACCTATAAAGTTTGGTTCAAAATTATCTGGGTTGTTGGTACGTTGAGAGCGTTGCATCTTTCTTTGCAGTACCGCTATTTCTTTGTGGAAGGTGGGGACATTTGGCGCGAATGCCAATAGGTCAGCATGTTTATCACCAACAAAAGCAATATTGCTGATGTTAAGATCCAAACCAATCAAACCGTCAGAAACATAATTCTGAGGTTTCTGGTAGGGCAACCCTTCATTGATCATCTGCGCATACCACCGACGTTTGCCATTTAAGATGCGCCACAACAAGCGAACATACTTAACCGGAGATTCAAGCCCATACCGAATGACCAAATTGGTTGGATCAATGACTGGTTTCAGCATGAGTTTTCCCCACACCAGGCAGTTATCTTTCCATCTAATACCAGTTTTATTCGACTTGCCTTCCATTGAGCGGAAACGACTTGGTACTTTGTACCGCACATCTTTAGCCACACCCAACATAACTCTCTCACTTGCCTTGAATGCCCGCGTAGCTAGTTTCTGTTGAGTATTAGAGTCTATTTTTTCAGCTATCCATTTAGACTTCTTACTCGTTATTGTGGCGAAAGCATGCAAGTCATATTCTGAGTATCTGTATTGCTCTCTTGCTTTCTTGAAAGCTTCACATCGCTCTTTCTTCTGAGTTCTAAAAATCTTCTTAGCACTCTTATATAGCTCGGAGTTGCCAACTAACTCTAATCGCTTCATCGCTTCATTTAAGCAGGCATTATAGAGTTGTCTTCCTGCTTGAAAACGAGATAGTAACTCTGCTTCCTGCTTGCTGTCTACAATTAACGGTACTTCCGTTATGAACGATAATGTTGTACTCCGAGCCAATTAAATTACCTCCTATTTTTTTGCTGATTCCTGTTAATATCTTACCATGAAGTCACGTCACTTGATGCTGTTTTCGCAAAGTTCAACATCGCGGCAGATAAATCTGCCGAGTCGTATTTCATCCCCGATATAAATAACGTGTGTCTGTCAATTGATTTAATTCTTGACAGACACACTTTGGGGTCGGGTGAAACCATGACAAAACCGGACTTCCTTCACTCGCGTGTACTCATGAAGCGCCGTACAGAACTTTAGGAGAGGCATGCATAGGCGGATTTTTCTTAATTAGTTTTGCTTATTGACAATGGAACCCGCCTTTTTTGCCCTTAGCGCAGCGTTGCCGTTAGGCGATAGCCGTGGCGCAAGCCATAGGCAATAGGTTGTCCGGTTTTGGAGAGGAAAAATGTAGCGGCTTCCATACTCCCGCGTTATTTTAGGTGAGTGGTGGGTAGTAGAGGATAGTCGGATCATTAACAACTAACAACTGATAAAAAAACCCGGGGCGAACCGGGTATGGGGTAGCTTGTTATGCAGGCTTTTCAACTTTAAACATCACTTACCGCCCAAAGTCCGCCAGTCAACAGAAACATCTTGGATGATCAGGGACTTGTTGTAGAGTTGCAGAATAATCAGCAGAAACACGAAAAATAGCAGCATAAAAACAGCCATTAGGGGCGTAGTACCCCAGCCCGGAGCCACTTTACCGTACTCAGAGTTCAAAGGTCTGAGGATATCTCCCAACCGCGTCCTTTGTGCCATAGTTCACCTAATATGAGTTGCCAAAGCATTTTTTAATCTTCTGTAATATTCTATAGGAATAAAACACATAATCTATACTTGTCATGGAACCCGCAATAGTTCTTAGCATTTCCGTCTGTGCTATTGTCATTACAATCACGGCGCTGTCCATCTACACCTCTTTTGGCCCTCCTAGCAAGGAATTGAGCGATCCCTTTGAAGACCACGAAGATTAAAATTAATAGGGGTGGTAGTTGCGCTCAATCGCAATTATCAACCCATAAGCGCAGGTGAAAGCTACCGATTTTCCCATTTATTGTAAAGATTTGTTGATTAGATGAGAATTTGGCAGCGTAACAAGTCTACCGACTCTCGTGAACCCGGTCAGCACTTGTCTATGTTGAGCTACTGGGTGACACTACGACGCAAGTCGCTGCTGTCACACGGTAGACTCCGCCTGTTCTTAGTTCTAAAAATCTTTTCGTTGGACTTCAAGTTCGCGTGAATGAGGGAAGTCGGAGCATTACGCTCAAGCCCAAGGTTGAACAATTACGCTAGTCGAAACTTTCATTTCTTTGAGTTTCGCTAGCGCTGATTCTAATTGGGCTTGTTTGTTATTGTGTCTATCTGGTTTTAAATCCTCTAATACCTTAATCGTGAGACGAAATCACTTTGCCCCCAGCATCCTGCTAACTTGTTGTGATGTCAATGGTCGGCGTTCCATTGTTTGAAAATGGGGCAATTTTTTCAAATGACTATACCCTTGTTGATAGTTTCTTAAATTTACTAACACAACATCTTCGTATACCGAATCTTGAGGAACTTCCACTTTCACAATTAAATCTTGCAATTTGTATTGTGTAATAGCAATGTCAAGATATCTGTAAAAAACGTCACGCTTTTTCGAAGAAACATTAACCAAATACCAGTTATCCTGTTTGGCAGTCTCCTTCACTTGAGGTTGAGTCTGCTCAGATTTTGGTGTTTGTATGAGAGTACCTACAAGTTCGACACGCGCTTGATTCAAAAACTTTAAAAGTCCTTTTAGCTTGCGAAGTAAACTCTCAGGACTTAACCAGTTAGGAAAATGATAATGATGACTTTCTAAACTAGAAATTCCTGCTTGTAGCTGTTGGATGTCAAAATCCAATTTAAGTTGATTAACAGCAGCTATGAATTGTTCTGTAGATTCATTATTCCCCAAAATCGTATAGCAGTAATTTTCTCTTGCTTCATCTCCATCAATGGCTTCTGGTATATCATAAGGACCACTATCACACCACCAGCCCAAATTTTTTGACAAATTTTGTCCAAAAAGTAATTGAATATAGTAAATGCCAGTAGGTAGATCTAGAGAAACTTCACAAGCTGTGACACCTTGTTCAATTAAAGGGATTTTTATTTCCTGTGGCTCCTTATCAGGTAAAAGTAAATTCCAGCAGGATAAGGAGTACAATTCATCAGGTACTAGTCCTGACAAACGAACAGATTTACTTGTCCAAGTCCAACTTACATTTTCAGATAACATCTGCATTTCCATTAATCGCTGTGGTTCACACCCCAAAAGCTGCTCATCCAAGGCATACCAAGAGGAATTAAGTAATAAATTATACAATAAATAGATGAATTACTAAAACTCCTAAGGCATCTGCTTGTAATTCATAGGGTGTCTTTTCATTATCATTGGATAAGAACAAAATAATTTCTTCTAGAGGCAAAAGTTTCTCAATCTGGATAATTCAGGGCTTACGCAAGATTATAAAAAACGAACCGCACTCGTACGCACTCGTACACAAAGAAATAGAGTTTGAGAGAGTTCTTGCGTAAGTCCTATAACTTTTAGCCAAAACCTATGTGCTGTGTCATGTTTAATAAACAAACCTGCTTCGGAGAATCCGGAATTAATTCTAATCTTAAAAGGCAAAAGTGAAAAGTTTGAACCAGTCACAAATCTGGTTTTTGGCTATTTGGAATCGCAGATGCACGCAGATAGATTATCTGTGTGCATCCGGAGGACACTATGCCTTTGGGAGTTCCCCTGTTGTAAACCTTATGTTTTATGCCGATCGCTCTTCGACACCTTAAAGCTACAGATTTTCCAAGGCTGTATTGTAAAGCTTTGTTGCATAGATAAGAATTCAGGTTTGGGCAAACGCTCTAACAAGTCCACCGACTCTCCCAGAGTCAACCCCAAATCACTTTGCAAGTGTAAATTGGCTGTCTCTCCGTGGCATTCGTAACATCTGAAAATCCATTCTTCTGGGTCATCTTCCGCTTGCTTAAACGCCATTAATATCAAATTTTCAGCTGATAAATCTAGGAAACTACCGACAGGTGATAAAGGTTTATCGCTCTTTTCCTCATCGTTCGCCAATAGTATGACTACCATTGGTAGATTCAATTCATACCCACGTCTTACCGTATGGGCTGATTCCCAGCTACCAGCATGAGGATACAAGGCATATGTAAATTCATGAAATCCTTGGTCTGCTTTTGGATCGGGCCAATTGGGACTGCGTAGCAAGGTCAAGCGTAGTTGATGAGGTTGGCTGTCGTAGCCGTATTTACAATCATTTAAGAGGCTGACACCGTAGCTCGTACCGTCAACCGGGAGAGGATTTGTTAAATCTGCCCAACGCAAAGCCGAAACTTCCCATTTCGCCTTTTGTGCTGGAGTTTTGGGTTTCGTGGAACGGCGAATAGCCCCACAAGGAATTTCATAGGTAGCAAAGTCCGCCTCTAGATTCAGAGGAAAAGCAGCTTTCACCAACACCTGGCGTTCCAGCCAATGAACTGTTGTGGCGATTTTGAGAACAGGCGATCGCAGCTGTAGTATGTAATCTTGGGTAAACTCAGATTCCCCAACTTGGCGCACCACCCGCACCCGACTTTGTACTGGTCCAGTTTCCAGGCACTCAATAGATTTAAGCTGCGTTGGTGCTAAGCGATGCTGCTCGTAGTTGGGGTGAATATTCCATGCATCCCAGTATTGACCACTATCTTGAAAAGCTTCTAATTGATTTCCACCTGGTTGACTCAAAACTTCTTTCTCATTAACTTTGTCAAAAATACTCGATAAATTACCAGTTTTCTCGTCAACAATTACCCGCAGAAATTCATTTTCTAAACTCAATCTTTTTGGATCAAAATGTTCTTGCTTTTGCAAGCCCGATTTTGTATCATCATAATGAGCTATACTATTACCTTTTTTAGGCAATTCAGGACAAAGCCAAAAAACGCCATAGCCAACAGAGGGGACATCGCTTGCTAAAAACAGCAGCTTTGAGCCGTCAGTGAGTTGGGAAGGCAAAAGTTCTCCTTGGAGATTATAAACGCAAGCATCCAAGTGAGAATGAGGAAGGTCAACGGCAACAACCTGGGAGCGCTGCCAATTCAGGGAGTTAAAGACGAAAATTGGCAAAGCATTGGGTTGCGGTGGCTCTGGTAAGTTTATTTGGGATGCGATCGCACTCAAAGACTGCTGTAATATCTCATTACCAACTTTTTCCACCGACTGCCAAGTTGTCAGCGCATCCTCATAAACTTGAGTAATCGAAGAACCAGGCAGAATGTCGTGAAATTGGTTAAACAAGACCTTTTTCCACGCGGCTTCTAGTTCTGCTTTGGGATATGTCACCTCACAGCTTATAGTTGCCAAAGCCGCAAACAGTTCTGCTTGGTACAATAAGCCTTCACAACGACGATTCCAACGTTTTTGGTCGCCGTGAGTGGTGTAGCAACCGCGATGGAATTCTAGATAGAGTTCGTCCTCCCAAGTGGGGAAGGAAGCAGGGGAAGCAGGGGAAGCCGGGGGAGAATCTTGTTGGTTGTGGCTTGAAGTTTTGATTTGCTGTAGATAATTTTCAGCAGTAGTAAACTCTAGTTGAGGAAAGACAGGAGACTTTTGCCAGCGTTGGGCGATTTCTAACATATCACGGGTGGGACCGCCGCCGTGATCCCCGACACCAGGGAGCCAAAGAGCTTGTGAAAGACCTGTTTGGATTTGCCATTCACAGGCATAGGATGCCATTTTAACAGGATCGATGCCTTCACCAACAAGCGCAGACATGACGCTAAAGACTTCACTACCGTCAGGCGATCGCCACCAAAAAGCGCCATAATCAAACTTAGTCGTATCATTCCAGCGCAACTTCTGAGTCACGAAATACTCAATGCCCGCATTAGCCAAGAACTGCGGCAAAGTCGCGCAAAAACCGAAACTATCTGGTACCCAGACCACAGTAGAAAGCTTACCAAATTTCTCCAGCACATAGCGCTGACCATACAGCAGCTGACGGACAATTGATTCACCCGCAATCAAATTCAGTTCCGGTTCAACCCAAAAACCCCCCACAACTTCCCAACGCCCAGTTGCTACCGCTTCTTGAATAGCATCAAACAAATCTGGGCGATGTTCTTCAATCCAAGCATAAAGCACCGGAGAAGAATGACAAAAAATTAACTCAGGAAAATCCTGCTGAAGTTTGAGAACCGACTCAAAAGTACTTTGTGCTGCCCGCCAAGTTTCACTGACACGCCAAAGCCACGCTAAATCAAGGTGAGCATGACCCAACAGGTAAATTTTAGATTTTGAACCGCAGCCTGTAGCAGATGTACCCAGATAATTATTGATTTCGAGGAGTTTTCCGCGCAGAGCAAACAGGGAATTTTCTAATCCTCTGTTATCTTCCTCTGCGTTCTCTGCGCCTCTGCGGTTTATTTCTTCCCAATCAATCTCCGCCACAGTCGCCGCCAAATTATCCAACTTCTCAGACTCAAAAGATTCCAAATAACCCTGCATCACAGCCAACTCATCAGCCACAAAACCGGGATCAGGACGATTCTCATCAGTAGACTCATAAATAAGCAGCGACTTTACCAAAGCCCCATCACAATGACTTGGACTTACCAAACGCAAAGCCACGATAAATTCCTCTCCTGGTGTCACCGCAGGACTAACTAGCACCCTAGGTGAGCAATCAAATAAATCTCCTTCAAGTACCAAACTCCCATTCACATAAACTTGGGCAAAGTCCGCCCACCAAACAAGCGCCAGCCGCAAAGACAAACCCTGTAGCCCATAACCGTGTAAATTTTGGGGAATGACCAATTTTTGCACCAACCATAGCACTTTTTGCCCCCCAGCCCAAGCAATGTGTTCTCTGGCGTTAACTTTAGCAAGACTCCAATCAGAAAAGTCACAGGTGCTAATATCAGCCGCAGGCAAGTCAGCTTCACAGCATCGCCAAGTAGACGAAATATTCACTCTTACATAAGAGCGCAACTTCTCAATTGCTTCCGAGATGAATTTGGTATTAGGTTGAGAGACTTGGGAGGTCATAATTTCGCTAAGATGAGGAAACTCACTGGTCACAACAGTCTTTGAATTTATTGTTTGGTGAGAGTCCGACAGCTTACCACGCTCTCAACAAAAATTTACTACCATGCCACGCATTTAATTTGGACACTAGCTAAGGGCTAGACCAATTGCTAGCACTGCTTGTCTTCCAGATTGACTTTTGAGTTTTGACTTTTGAATGAGTGAATTTTGAATTGCTTATGCCATCTGCTACCCCTGGTCGTTATCAAAGCAGACTTTTTAAATTTTTTCACCAGCAATCTCGGCGCTGGGGCGAACAGTTTGATCGCACTAAACGGCATCTACAAGTCGCTGCTAGTTGGTCATTAGAGGCTCTACTTTACCCAGTGTATCTGCTGATTCAAAAAGCAACCGGATCAGCTGGTAAACAACTGCATACAGACAAGCAACAACCTAAGCTGCATTTACAAGGAAATGAGGCTAGTTCCCAATCCGAAATTCCATCTGCCGACAGTGCAATTCAGCAGGTTCTAGAAGCAGTGGTGACTCTGCAAGTCAGGAAAGCAGGGGAAGTAATCAATTCAAAATTCAAAATCGCAAAGCGTTCTGAGCGAAGCGAAGGATCTAATTCAAAATTAGGAGTTTCTCCCTCATCTCCCTCATCTCCCTCATCTCCCTCATCTCCCTCATCTCCCCCTCAGGTGCTGGGAATTGCTTCACTTTTAGGAAACCGTAATTTGGTACTCGTCACTGCTGAAAATGAAATTCTCGACATTTTGACGCCCCAGCAGCAGAAAAAATTACAAAATCGGATTAATGACGAAGTTACTAAATACTGGCGTTCTTGGCGGATGGCTAAAGTAAAAAATGAAACCAAGATTTTATCGGAAATTGACCACTTATTGAACAAGCTGACTTCCGGTAGTAGACGCGAGGTACCTGCTTTACCTCAGGAAACGGTAACAGAAGATATAGTTGAGTATAAATATTTACCTTTACCTTCCCCAGCGCTAGCATTACTAGACGCAGCTGTTGCCCAGATGGAATCTTATGCTGTAGTACCAATATCTCGCGTCAGTGGGCAATTGCTCGAAGCTGTTCAAAATCAGCTAAACATATTTCTCTATGGTAAACACCAGCAATTTACCGCTGAACAAGAAGTATTAACTCCTGATGGGGAACATCAAACATCGAAGATTCAAGCTTTAATTTGGGGGGCAATTCATTACTTTTTTGGACGCAATCCCAAGAAATTAGAGCAAACAACTCCAACAAATAGTGTTGACCAACTACCAATAGGTGGAAATAAGAAACCACAAACTGCTCTACCACAGCGTCCTCCTTCGTCAGCTTTGCCCAAAAGCCCTGATTTGCAAAGCGAGAACATAGCAGATCCTTGGTTAACAATGGACGATTTGTTTGGGGATTTGCAAGAGAGCACAGAGGTTGTCGATGAGCAACAATTATTAGTTACATCATCTCAAACCACAAAATCTGCTCTCCCCGATAGTTCTTCTGTAAGGACAACAGGAGAAATAAATTCAAAATTCAAAATTCAAAATTCAAAACTCAAAATTCAAAATTCAAAATTCAAAATTCAAAACTCAAAACTCAAAATTCGGAAGCTCTCCCCAATACTTGCTTTGTTCTCTAAGCGATCGCCACTTCCCGATTCTGAAAACAACAGCAATAAAGGTGAAATTCTTGACCAGCAGTACCAACAAACGACTGAAGTTGAGGCGAAGCCAGATTGGATTGAAACACAAGCTCAAACGATTGGGTATGAAAAGCATCCTCTAGAGCAAATACTCGAATGGCTAGACCGCGTCATGCTTTGGCTAGAAGATATATTTGTGAAAATTGGTCTATTTTTGCGGGGGCTGTTGCGAGGGAAATAAGAAGATGAGGGCGATGAGGGCGATGAGGGCGATGAGGAAGAAAATTTTCTTTTCTCACCCATCCTCTTCAGGGAATTCTCTTTTTACTTTTCACTTTTTACTTTTTACTTTTTACTTTTCACTTTTCACTTTTCACTTTTTACTTTTCACTTTTTACTTTTTACTTTTTACTTTTTACTTTTTACTTTTCACCGCTGCCGTACACCATTTACAACTGGCTTAATTTCAGAAGGGTCAGAAAATGGATCAGTGCCACCAGACCAGTTGAAATCACTAATTCGGAAGCTGATGCCACCTAATTCCTGCACTGGGTTGTAACGCAAGGTGACTCCATAAGTGCGGCGACTATATTCCACCACGTAGTCGGTGCTGCTGCGTTCTCCAGTGTCCAAGTTGATTGATGTTTGAAAGCCGAGGCGGAATGGTCCATAAATTTGCTGTGTAATTCCAGCAGTCAGCACGCTGTTATCAACTTGACGGTCAAACAAAAAGGGCGATAAGCCAGTGTTTAGACCTTGGGAGTACTCGACTCTAAAGCCGGTATAGTCAAAAAAGGGTCGAGAGAAATGACCGAACTGCCCTTCCAAACCAACGGTACCAGTTAAGGTATTTTGGCTATCGCCACTGCTGTAGTAGCTGGTTGTGCCAGTCAATCCACCAAAAAGTCGTAAATACGGTACGACTGGGTTTGGTGTATACCGTAATCCCTCAGTAGCTGTGGCTGGTAATCCTTGCCCTTGCCATAGGAAAATGCCCCCATTGAGAGCAGCACTTGCTTGTAGGCGAGTCAATGAGATGCGGTCATTCTCCCGCTTTGGTTTCAGTAAGTCTTGGCGGTCTGTGTTGGCATTAATGTATTGAGCGCCACCTTGATAGCTGAGATTGATGCCGCTATTGCCTAAAGGAATCACAGGAGAGGTAAGAATACCGCCAAGACTACTTTGGACTGTTTGAAAGCCGAGGGTACCGTTGTAAAGGCGATCGCGGTAACTATATTCTAGTGTGAGCGTGTGGGGATTTTGCTCACCTAATAACTGGCGCAACCGCAAACTCGCCCGCAAATTGTCTTCTATATCGTCCAAGTCGAAACTGGTTAACAATCCAGTACCCTCGACGGTAGTTTTTGGACTCAAAGTACCCCTGAGGCTTGTCTTTAAACCAAACAGCGATGGGATATTACCAGCACCGCTTTGTACTGCTTTTTGAACAAAAAACTCAGGTGCGATACGAAAGGTGAATGCTTCTGTATTGATCGGTTTGAAGCCACGCTCAATAAATAAGCCACCCCGTTGGTCGCCGTCATAGCCAAGAGAGAATAATCCAGGAGTGACTTCGCGCTGGCTACGGTCAATAACCTGCTCATCTTTGGGAATAGGTAAAGATACCCCTCGGTCAAATACTAGACGCTGTCGCTCTGTTTTGATGCGCTCGCGTAAAGGTGTTTCTCGGGTGACGGTAACTTTATCTGCCCGTACTTCCAACTCTGGAGGTGAAAAAGGGTCGTTGGTGAGTCGGACATCTCTGGCTTGCCAACCTCGGGGATAGAAATCAATTTTTCCAGCTTCAAAACGTACCCGTCTGACTTGACCGCCTTGTTTTGGCACTGGTATGTTCCTCGCACCCCCTGTACCACCTGCGTTAATGTTAAGACCTCCAGGACTATTAGCTTGTAAAGGTTGGTTTTCTCGGATGCGATCGCTTAGAGGACGCGCTGGTACTCCTCCGGTTGTCACATCGGTGGGTAAGAAAGAGAAATCCGACCCGGCTGTTGGTATAAAAACTTCACCTCTGCCGTTTGTCAGTTCCCCACTATCTTGGACAATATTATAAGTAAAGCGTTGACCCCGCAAAACTTGGTCACCCCGTGTCAAGGCAACATTTCCTTCTCCCACTGCAATCAAATTCTCCAAACTGACTTGCAGGCGATCGGCATCTATGAGTGCTCCATCAAAGCGCACAACTACATTACCTTCAGCCGTGACAATCCGCCGCTGCTCGTCATACTGCTGTGTATCAGAAGTAATTTCCACAATTCTTTCTCTGGCTGCAGGCGTGTTAGAAGGCGCTGTTGTACCTGATGGTTGACTTTGTTGCCTTGTTGTGCTGTCTGGCTGTCCTGTTGGTGCCGATTGATTTTGGGTATTAGGGGGAGCAGGAGTTGACGGTTCAGTTGTTTGGTTGCGAATCTTGAATTCTATTTGTACTGGTTGATCACTTGTTGATTTTTCAGTTGAGGTGTTAGCCGGAGTTGGTGTTTGGGTTGTTTCAACGACTCTTTGCTTGTCCTTCTGAGATAAGTTCTCAATGGTAACTGTTTGAGCAATTTTCTCTCCAGTAAGGAATGTTTCATCTGCGGCATTTCTACTGCCACCATCATAGGGACTAAAGCCTTTGAGTTCCTGTACAGGATAACCAATGGAAAGCTGATCACCCAGTAAAGCGGCACTTTTAGAAGTGGTGATGGGAGAAAATTCAGGTGGCAAACTTTCCGGTTTACTGGGTGCGGCTAATGTCTTAGCAACTAATAAATCACTATCAGTAGGCTTTTGCCCAGCAGTTTGGAGAGGCGTTTCCCGTTGTACCTCAGACTTCTCTTTGTTCCCCAGTGTCTTAGTGTCAGCCTTCAGGACTGGGGTGGGATTTGCAGATTGTAAAGATTCGAGAATCGGAGGCGGTTCGGGCGGCAGAACTGGATGAAGCATACTCTAGCACGAATCAAGCTAACAAATAGCCAATAAATAGCCGGAAGGACATAACACATTATGCCTCCCAGCTTTTGCCTTCTGCCTAGATGAGATTTAGGCAAGCCACCCCGGAGGAGGACATTCGCAAAGAACAGGTTTCCCTAGAGCCAAGTGTCTCTAGGCGTATAATGTATTCCGCCTTCCGGCAGTCACGGATAATTTGTCGCGCTTTTACTCGAGATCCCGACGACCAGGGTTACGAGCAGGGTCGCCCGACAAAAATCCAAAGAAAAAGAGACCGACGAAGAAGGCAACAACTATATAAACAACGATTTTTAAAGTCAGCATTTAGATATCTCCTGTGGGTATGAGAAGCTTTCAGTGTCTGCGACGCAGAAAAGATAGCTCCTTTATCTTACCCAAATCTTGTTCTCTTTTTGGAGAACACTGATAGTGCATGCCCGGTAGTAGCTGTCCAAAAAGCGGCTGATCACAGGGTAATTCAGAGTCGTTCGCTTTGGAATGCAGGTATTGGCAAAGAATCGTTACCGCAATTGAGTGTCCTTTGTGGGTTATCTGACCTTTAACAGTTATCAGTTATCAGTTATCAGTTATCAGTTTCATCCTTTGCATGTTTAAGTCCCCCACCCCCGAGCACCGTTCGTCAAGAGACGTGCCGTAGGCATAAGCGTTGGTGGCTCTTTTAAATCCCCTACCAGCCCGAGAAAGCGTCACTGCGTAGGTAGCTGTTCACTGTTCACTGTTTTAAATGCTCCTTAATTTTAAGTTGTCAACTCGTTAATGTCTCTAGTTAATGTGAGACGTTGACTGAAGGCAGATGTTTCCCAGTTCTGATGCCAAGAAATTGCAACTTCGTGTAAGAAACCCGGTAACTCATCAAGAAACCGGGTTTATGAATAGGCGTGAACCTATAAAATCAGATTAAATTGGTGTGACCACGCGAAAACCCAAAAAAGAGCAGGGTGTGCTGGGTTCATCACTCACCTGGTTCTATGTAATTTGGGAACTCATGAGCGTGCCATTTTACTGGAAATTTAGCCCACAGCAGAAAGTTCTTGTTGAAAGAAAGCTTGTAACACCTTTTGAGCTATTTGGGGACTTGTTAAACTGATTTCTGCTTTAGATTGATTAGGTTCGGCATGTTCCACTAAAACATCTGGCACACCAATGCGTTTGATGGGAACGACGATATTAGCATCTAACAGCGCTTCTGCAACTGCTGAACCAAAGCCCCCCATGACACAACCTTCTTCCAAGGTGACAACGCGCTTAATTTTCTTAGCTAATGGGAAAATTAATTCGCTATCTAGAGGCTTGGCAAAACGGGCATTAATCACAGTGGCTTCAATGCCATGTTCGCTAAGAATTTCAGCAGCTTGCATTGCTGAATTGACCATTGTACCATAGCCTAGCATCAAGACATCATCGCCGTTACGGAGAATTTCCGCTTTGCCGATTTCTAAGGGTTCCCAGCCTTCTTCCATTAACGGGACGCCGTACCCGTTACCGCGAGGGAAGCGCATGGCGATCGCTCCTGTGGTATGATTTACGCCAGTAACCACCATCCGTTGCAGTTCCGCTTCATCTTTAGGTGCCATAAGTACCATGTTGGGAATGCAACGCAGATAGGCAATATCGTACATTCCTTGGTGAGTCGGACCATCAGCACCAACGATTCCCGCCCTGTCAAGACAGAAGAACACTGGCAGGTTTTGGATACAGACATCGTGAATGATTTGGTCGTAGGCGCGTTGCAAGAAAGTGGAGTAAATAGCGACAACCGGGCGCATACCTTCAGATGCCAGTCCTGCTGCAAGAGTGACGGCGTGTTGTTCGGCAATCCCTACATCAATATATTGATCTGGTAGCTTGGCTTGCAGTTTATCTAACCCTGTCCCCGTTGCCATTGCGGCAGTGATACCAATAATTTTGGGGTTTTGTTCAGCGAGTTTGACCAAGGTATGGGCAAAAACTTTCGAGTACGCGGGGGGTTTGGGTTTGCTGGAGGGGACGGCTTTGCCAGTTGTCAGGTTAAAAGGAGATTGGGCGTGGTAGCCAACTTTGTCTTGTTCAGCAATGTCATAACCTTTGCCCTTGACGGTTGCGACGTGTACCAAAACTGGTCCCGGTATTTCATGTGCTTGCCCGAAGGTAGCAATCAATTCCTCTAAATTATGCCCGTCCACAGGTCCGATGTAGGTAAAGCCAAGTTCTTCAAACACTGCGCCCACTTTCGGAACAGCTAAGCGCTTCATCCCTTCTTTGATGCGTCCCAGTTCAGGAGAAAGGGATTCACCGACGAAAGGAATTTGCTTGAATTGTTCCTCAAAGTTATCGGTGAGAAACTGCATCGGAGGACTGAGGCGCATTTTGTTAAGGTAGCGCCCAATTGCGCCCACGTTGGGAGATATAGACATTTCGTTGTCGTTGAGGACAACCAGCAAGTTAGTTTTGGGCATATGTCCAGCATGGTTGATGGCTTCTAGTGCCATACCGCCAGTCAGGGCACCATCACCGATGATGGCAGCAACTTTAAATTTTTCGCCTTTGAGATCCCGCGCTAAAGCCATACCCAATGCCGCAGAGATACTCGTGGAAGCGTGTCCTGCGCCAAAGTGGTCAAACTTGCTTTCACCGCGCTTAAGATAACCAGCAATTCCATCTTTTTGCCGCAAAGTATCAAAGCTACTGTAGCGCCCTGTAATCAGTTTGTGAGGATATGCTTGGTGTCCGACATCCCAAATGACTTTATCGCGATCCAAATCCAGCGTTTGGTAAAGCCCTAATGTTAACTCTACAACACCCAATCCTGGTCCCAGGTGTCCCCCAGTGGCTGCTACTGTTTGAAGATGTTTGTCCCGAATCTGACGGGCAATTTGTTGCAGTTGCCGAATCGATAAACCGTGCAACTGGTTAGGATGGGTGATTTCACTCAAGTGCATATTGTAGGGTTTTCCTCTCTACTTTTTCGTATTTTTGATTTTCCCACGCTCGGTTGGGTCTAAACGTGTAAAAATCCGGCATCGGAAAAACCGATGACTAAAATTACTTGTTTTGTCCCCAACTTTTGGGGTTTTGGCCGGTTTTTCTGTCACAGTCGTTGGCTAAAACGCCGTTAATGAGTCATAAAGCTGCCGAATTTTTCCCGTTTTAATGAAACGGGTCAAGCGGTGCTTCATACTAATTAGCATTTATTTACTTATATTGAAGCAGGGACACGCCAATGGTAAGAATAAAATTCCGGATTTAACGTACGAAGTTTTACGTAAAATATAAAAGTATCCAAAAAAAACTAAGATAGTAAAATCAACTAGAAAAATACGAGTAAATGCAGTTGTTTGAGCTTGGACAGCAGCGAGAAAATGTCAAAAGAATAGCCATGAACAAGAAGTGACTTCTGTTTTCCGCCAAGCGCAAACTTTGCCGTTCTAGAAAAAAATGTGTGTGCCTTATTACTGAGAAGATTCTGGACTATTATGACCACCAGGTACTGCCGGGGTTTCGGCTTGTGGCTGTTGCCTTTGCAAATATTTACTTAACACATCAGCCATATCCCCACGAGTCATCGGTTGTAGCGGGGAAAGATTGCCTTGTGCATCTGTATTGACAAATCCCTCAGTCGTTACTGTGGCGATCGCTTTTTTTGCCCAAGCAGGAATAGACGCTGCATCTGGATATGGGGCAAGAATTTCATTGACAGTCTCATCTGGAAACTGAAACACTCCATACGCTTGGGCAAAAATCGCCAAAGCTTCAGCCCTGGTAACTCGTTGGTTGGGGAAAAACAGATTTCCGCGATAGCCTTTCATAATCTCGGTTTTTAAGACGGTCTGGATATCCTGAAACGCTGGATTAGAAAAAGGGACATCTGTTACTTTTACATTTTCTTTGGTGACAGCTTGTCGTTTATCCAGTTGAAAAGCTTTCACCATAATGGATGCTAATTCTGCCCTACTGAGCAAACGTTCTGGATAAAATTGCCCATCTGGGTAGTTCGTCATCACTTTAGCAGCAACTACCTTTGCAATTGGGTTAGATAGTTTTTCAGTACTGGGTTTTTCTTGGGCATAGACTATGTTAGGAACCAATTGCAGTAATGCCACTAATGAAAGAGTACTTAAAAGCTGACGCATAATTACAACCACTTTTAGCTACTACTGTGAATGCACAAAAAAAACTGCGGTACTTAGGTTAACACCATTTCTAATTTAGCTGTATCAGAAAAGTGTATGTCTTTTCCGTATAGTGACGAATTTTTGTTTAGTAATGTTGCGTACACACTTATAGTTATTTGAGAGTCTCCCTACGTTCCTCTGTCCACCTACTAGCGGAGGGATGAAAGGGTGGTGTGATTTCCAATTTTGAATGTAAATATTTAGTCAAAACTCAAGTTGCGAGTATTGAGATGAGTTATGTTCCTAAGTAAGAATTACTCGATGCAAATGACTTAGGCAGGACTGATGCAGTGTTTCTTCGCACTTTGTCCGGGCAACTGAATCGCTATTTTTATTGGATTACAGGGAGTATTTCCGTAGCAGTGAGTTTGAGTACACTGGCTTGGACTGGAAATTGTGCCAAAGCCCAGATTATTCCAGACGGGACTCTACCCAATAATTCCATCGTCACTCCCTCTGGCAACACCATCCTCATTGAGGGAGGAACGCAAAAAGGAAACAACCTGTTCCACAGCTTTACACAGTTTTCTCTTCCCAAGGAAAACACGGCTTATTTCAACAACGTCTCGCAAATTCAAAATATCTTCAGCCGTGTCACGGGTGGAGAAGCCTCTAATATTGATGGTTTCATCAAAGCCAACGGTCAAGCCAACTTATTTATACTTAATCCTAACGGCATTATCTTTGGACCCAATGCCCGTTTGGATATTGGCGGTTCGTTTGTAGCGAGTACAGCAAACAGCGTTAAATTTGCTGATGGGTACGAATTCTCTGCCAAGCTTTCTCAAAGTACACCCCTACTAACTGTCAGTGTTCCTGTTGGCTTGCAATATGGCAGCAATCCGGGCAGGATTCAGGTACAGGGCGATGGTCAGGGGATAAGGACAAACAGCGATTTAATTGATACTACAAATGCTCTACGGGTTCAATCTAATCAAACCTTGGCTTTGGTGGGCGGTGATATCAGCTTAGAGGGGGCAACGCTTAAGACCCCTGGGGGACGAATAGAATTGGGCAGTGTCGCTGGCGAAGGTTTAGTGAGCATCACGCCGATAGAAGGCAAAGGCTTTTCCTTAGGTTATGGTGGCGTGCAAAACTTTGGGAACATTCAACTATCGCAACAGACCACAGTTGATGCTAGTGGGGAAGGTGCAGGTGATGTACAGGTGATGGGCAAGCGGGTCACAATAACCGATGGTTCCCGGATTGAGGCAAGTACTTTGGGCTCTAAACCAGGAGGAGCTTTAGTTGTCAACGGTGTGGAGGCGGTGCAGGTCATTGGTACCTCCTTTGATGGTCAATTTGAAAGCGCCTTGAGAACTGCTGTCTTCCGGACAGCGACAGGAACTGGTGGAAACGTGACGATTAATACTGGTGCGTTGCTAGTTCGGGATGGGGCACAGGTTGGTGCTGGCACTTTTGGTCAGGGGAAGGGAGGAAATTTGACGGTTAATGCAAAAGACTCTGTGCAAGTGATTGGCACCTCTGCTGATGGTCAGATTGCCAGCGGTTTGTTTGCTCCAACAGCTTCAGGCTCTACAGGAGCCGCGGGAGATATGACCATTAACACTGGTGCCTTGTTAGTTCGGGATGGTGCATTGCTCAGTGCCGACACTTATGGTCAGGGGAAGGGAGGGAATTTGACGGTTAATGCTTCACAAGGGGTGCAAGTGATTGGTACTTCCGCTGATCGTCGATTTACTGGCGGGTTGTTTGCTGCAGCTAATTCAGACACAACAGGAGCGGCGGGAAACCTGACAATTAACACAACTGTCTTGCTAATTCAGGATGGGGCACAGGTCAGTACTGGCACTTTTGATCAGGGTGAGGGAGGGATTTTGACGGTTAATGCCTCACAGGCGGTACAACTAATTGGTACCGATGCAGATGGTTTTCCCAGCGGTTTGTTCACTCAAGCTGATCCAGGCGCAGCAGGGTCGGCGGGAGACATGACGATTAACACGGCTACGTTGCTAGTTCGAGATGGCGCACAGGTCAGTGCTCGCACTTTTGGTCAGGGGAAGGGGGGCAATTTGACAGTGAATGCAAAAGACTCTGTGCAAGTGATTGGCACTGCCACAACAGCTACATTTGGTCAGTTTCCCAGCGGCTTGTTTGCTTCATCTGAAGGAGGCTCAACAGGTGCGGCGGGAGACCTGACAATTAACACTCGTGCCTTGCAAGTTCGGGATGGAGCTACAGTAGCTGTTCGGAGTCGAGGACAAGGGAATGCAGGCAACCTCAACATCAATGCTCGCTCTATCCGTTTGGACAATAACGGCACCCTAACCGCTGACACCCAAAGCATCAACACTGACCCCAACAAAGAGCAAGCGACTATCACCTTGCGCTCTAGAGATTTGATATTGCGTCGTGGCAGCAACATCACCACTAACGCCACTGGAAACCAAGTCATCGGCGGCAATATCAACATCGATACGGGCGTCTTAGCGGCATTTGAAAATAGCGACATCAGTGCCAATTCTACTGACTTTCGCGGAGGTCGGGTGAATATCAAAACCCAAGGCATCTTTGGTACACAGTTCCGAAATGCACCTACCCTAGAAAGTGACATCACTGCCACAGGGGCAAGTCCTGAGTTATTAGGCACTGTAGAAATCACCACACCCGATGTTGACCCCAGCCAAGGATTAATCGAACTACCAGCAAATTTAGTCGAGGCGTCGAATCAAATTGACCAAAGCTGTGTTCCCGGTGGAGCGATCGCACGAAGACGAAATAAGTTCACTGTTACCGGACGCGGTGGCTTGCCTTCCAGCCCTGAGGAAACGCTTCAAGGTGAGTCGGTAATAGCAAATTGGGTGACAATAGATGATGACAATAATAGAACCAATAATCTAAGTAATATAACTAATATTGCCAGTCCTGCCTCAAATCAAATTATTGAAGCGCAAGGCTGGATAATCGATGCCAACGGTGATGTGATTCTCACGGCTCAAGTTCCCAATGTCACACCGTATAATCCGGCGCAGACACCTGCTGTCTGTACTGGTTCCTAACCTAAAAGGACAAGGAGAACAAATCAATTCAAAATTCATCTGTGTACGGCATTAAAGGTCTGTTCCTCATCTTCCTCAATACTCGCTTCGCTCTCTACCCTCATCGCTCCCTTTGCCCACTACTATGTTCTATAGTAAGTTTTTGAGGAGCTTTGGGAATGACCGCAGCAGCAGATCCCGTCAAGTTGAGCAAGCAAGAAGTTGGCAAAGCCGCCGCCGCCTTGGTACAATCAGGTTCTATTGTCGGGTTGGGTACAGGGTCAACAACAGCGTACGCAATTCAGTTTATAGGCGATCGCCTCAAGTCGGGCGAACTGAAAGATATCGTTGGTGTCCCCACTTCGTTTCAAGCAGAAGTGCTGGCTAAGCAGTACGGCATTCCACTCACCACCCTAGACGCTATTGACCACATTGATATTGCTATTGATGGTGCGGATGAAGTCGATCCGCAAAAGAATTTGATTAAAGGTGGTGGTGCAGCACATACCCGCGAAAAAGTCGTAGATTACCTAGCAAACCGATTCATTGTAGTTGTGGATGGTGCCAAATTAGTTGACCGACTGGGTTCTGTTTTTGCCGTCCCAGTAGAAGTGATACCAATGGCAGTCACGCCTGTAACGCGGGCAATTGAAAAACTTGGTGGCAAACCAGAACTGCGTATGGGTGTGAAAAAAGCTGGTCCAGTGATCACCGACCAAGGCAACATGGTTATAGATGTCAAATTTGACAATATTGATGACCCAGTCAATCTAGAAAAAACACTAAATAATATTCCTGGTGTTTTGGAAAATGGTATTTTCGTCAACTGTACAGATGTGGTGTTAGTTGGCGAAGTCAAAGATGGTCAACCTGTAGTCCGGGAATTGTAGTTATTTGAACTAGGGGCGTAAGGATACTGAGAGGCAATGCCTTACGCCCGTATTAAATCTTGTTCTGGATACCTGAGTGTAAAAAACCAGAAGTAATGTTAACTTCTGTCTTTAATCTTGTCTATAAGTATTATTTTTAACATCTATTAACCATAATTTCTCGAGGTTAGCAACTTGTCTGCGGAAAACAGCAACACGATACTTTTTATAAGTAATTATTCCTAAAAGGAGAACAACAGGAAAGGAAATAATAGAAAACCCTATAAGATTATTGGTATGGGCATCAGTAGAACCCTTGGAGTGGATATTTACAGAGTGAGTTGTTGGTTGACTGCTTAAATAGTGTGGCATCAATACCTCCAAAGACATTATCGTTCCACTAATAACTCTTCAATGGGAACGTTTTATTTTTCGTATAAGTAAGAGATTTTCCGGATTGATCTAGACTGTGCTTGCTAAAACAAAGATTTTTCCTAGTTTTTACGGTTAAAAAGGCTTTTTCCTTTGTCGGTAGCAAGTAAAGGTGGTAGAGTACGCTTACATCAATGCTGTCTTCACCCAAATCACCTTGGGCAACCTCCATCACACCCTTTACGTGTCACTGTAGCGGTGGCTGTTTTTTATTTGCTACCTCTGATGATATTGATTTTCATCAAATATATTAGCGTGACGCTAGCCATTCTTTGAATCTGAATGTAATTTTTTGTTACTTATATAGTATTTGCTATCCCAAGAAGGCATTGGGGGCTGTTGATTTCAGATTTTAGATTGGGGAGAGATCCAAAATCCAATGATGTTATACAGACGATTTGGACGCACAGAATTAAAAATGCCAGTGTTTTCCTGCGGTGGCATGAGATACCAGCATAAATGGAAGGATGTCCCACAATGGCAAATACCCCGTGATAACCAGCAAAATCTAGAAGCAACTATTCGACGCGCAGTCGAGTTAGGAATTAATCATATTGAAACTGCCCGTGGTTATGGGAGTTCCGAAATGCAGTTGGGGAGAATTTTGCCAAAATTTCCCCGTGAACAGTTAATTGTTCAAACTAAAGTCGGTCCGATGGCAAATGCAAAAGAATTTCAGCGTGACTTTGAAAAGTCACTACGAAATCTGCGGCTAGATTATGTTGACTTGCTAGCAATACATGGCATCAACAATGCTGAGTTATTAAACTACAGTATCCGTCCTGGTGGCTGTTTAGAAGTAGCAAAAAAACTTCAGGCACAAGGAAAAGTCAGGTTTATCGGTTTTTCCACGCATGGATCAACAGATATCATTATCCAAACTATTGATACTAACCAATTCGATTACGTCAATTTGCATTGGTATTACATAAATCAAGTGAATTGGGCTGCAATTGAAGCGGCAACCCGCCAAGATATGGGCGTATTTATTATTAGCCCATCTGATAAAGGAGGGATGCTATATAAACCACCACAAAAATTAGTTAATCTTTGCACTCCTTTGAGTCCGATGGTGTTTAATGATTTGTTTTGTCTAAGTCACTCCCAAGTACATACCCTAAGTGTGGGCGCTGCAAAACCCGAAGATTTTGATGAACACCTGAAAACTTTAGATTTGTTGGATAATACATCCGATATTTTGCCACCAATTTTGGCACGGCTAGAGGAAGAAGCTATTACCACTTTGGGGGAAGAATGGGTGAAAACTTGGCACCTCAATTTACCTACTGTTGAAGAAACTCCTGGTCAAATCAATATTCCAGCGATTTTATGGTTAAGGAATTTGGCGATCGCCTACGATTTACTAGAGTATGCCAAAATGCGTTACAACATGCTTGGCAATGCAAGCCATTGGTTTCCTGGTAACAAAGCTGACAAGGTAGATAAACTAGATTTGCGGCAATGTCTCAGCCGCAGTCCTCATGCTGAAAGAATTCCCCGCCTCCTTGTAGAAGCACATCAGATGTTGGCGGGTAAAGAGGTAAAGCGCTTGTCGCAAAGTTAGTGTTGTATAAATTGTGAATTATGAATTATGAAGATTTCAAAAAACTTCATAATTCATAATTTTTTAATGCATTAACTCAAAAAACTCTTCGTCAACCGAAAGCTTATATTAAAATTCTTGTTTAATATACCTTTCCAATATTTGAAACAAAACACTTCCAGGAATATTTTATAAAAATAAAAACTTTGTCAAAATATAACGCAATACGGTTCATATAAAATGGTTTGCAGCGCCTTATGACCTGTGTAGAGACGCGTCATGGCGCGTCTCTACACGCATGGAATTGTCATAAAGAACCCCTTAGTTTCAATTTCAGCAACATCCTAGAGCTAACTGGCTAGTCACAGTGTAGTTATTAAGGCTTAACTTAATTATGTATAAATAATTTACACTTATCTGTGCCCATCTATGGTTAAAATCAAAAGTCATCTAACAATTTGTCTAAATTTCAGCAAATAACAACGGAAATTAGAATTATTCTGCGGCAATCACTGTTATGGCTATTAATCGTCGTCATTTCTTATTTTTACTCGGATCTAGTGCAGGTGCTTTTGCCTTAGATTCTTGTGCTTCGGCACAGAATAAGCCAAGCCAAAACAAACCAAGCCCAGCAAGCAAAACAACGGCTATCCAGCTACCACCATTGCCCTATCCTTACCAAGCGCTGGAACCACACATCGATGCTGGAACGATGCGGTTTCATCACGATAAACACCATGCGACTTATGTCAAAAACTTAAATGCAGCATTAGACAAACATCCAGAACTAAAAAGCAGAACTGTTGAACAGTTGCTAAGTAACCTTAACAGCGTGCCCGAAGATATTCGCAACACCGTACGCAATAATGGTGGTGGTCATGTGAACCACTCGATGTTTTGGAGAATTATGAAGCCGAAGGGTGGTGGAGAACCAACAGGGGCGATCGCATCTGCTATCAAACAAAACTTCGGCAATTTTGCTACATTCAAAAAGCAGTTTAACGAAGCTGGTGCAAGTCGTTTTGGCAGTGGTTGGGCTTGGCTAGTCCGAACGAGAGATGGCAAGCTTGCGGTGACAAGTACACCTAATCAGGACAGTCCCCTAACTGAAGGCAACTACCCAATTATGGGCAATGACGTGTGGGAACACGCATATTACCTCAAGTACCAAAACCGCCGCGCCGATTACTTGGATGCTTGGTGGAATGTCCTGAACTGGGATGAGATTAATCGGCGGTTTGCAGCAGCGAGTAAAGCGGCGTGAGACGGAGACAGGGAGGACGAATCAATTCACGCATTCGCTCATTCAAAATTCAAAATTTTGAATTTCTCCCTCATCTCCCTCATCCCTCTTAAAGTGGTCGCTGGGTGGGTATACCAACAGGACGGGGAAACTGGACTGGTGTGGTTGTTTTCTTGCGTAAGTAAAGGCAGTGACGGATGCTATCAGTTAAGGGAGTTGTAAATTTTTCAATTGATTCAATGACACCACCCAACTGATTAACGGCATTTTCCAGCGCTTTTGTTTCTTCTTCTGTCCAATTGCCCCGGTAGATTACGGCTAAACCACCTTGCTTAAGGAATGGCAAGGCATATTCCGCACAGACAGAGGCTGTCCCAACAGCGCGAATGAGGGCAACATCATAAGTTTGTCGGTGCTGGGGTTGCTGACCGACTTCTTCAGATCTGCCAGTGAGAGTTTTAACATTGGTCAGGTCTAGCGCAGCCCTGATTTTTTCAACAAACGTAATTTTTTTCTGAGTAGAATCAAGCAGAGTAACAGTAGAATTAGCCACAGCAATTGCCACTGGAATTCCTGGAAAACCTGCGCCCGTGCCAATATCTATAAAAGATAGGGAAGTGGGGGAAGATGAGGGAGATAGAGAAGTGTTGCCTTCCCCTGCTTCCCCTACTCCCCCTACTCCTCCATCTCTCAAAAAAGGGGCAATTCCTCGTAGAGAATCCCAAAGATGTTTTTCCCAAAACTCTTGGGGGTCGGTGATGCGAGTTAGGTTAAATTGGCGGTTCCCCTCCAGGATCAATTCATACAGGCGTTGAAATTGTTCCTGCTGTTGGACGGTGGGAGTCCAATCAAGAGTTTGCTGCCAAATATCTGCTACCTCAGGCAAAGAAGGCAATTTTAAGTTGTTCACAGTCACACAAATAGCTTTAGATTGTATGCCAAGTTTTCTTTCTTTATTGTTAGAGCAATTTTATTGAGTGTAGGGTATAGGGTAAGCTTACCCACGGCTGGAACCCGTGGGCTTTCGCACACGTTCCAGAGCGCAGATTTTCAGCAGCCCTGAGAATTAACGATGTTGAGGAAGTTCTTCCGCAAGCATATTAACCCCCGAACCTCAGGGACGGCTTACTCAATACCACAAATGGTATTGCTTCTACCTCCCTTGACAATTCCGGACGCCCCTATTAACCACGGTTTGCGTATCAATCTCCGATACTTGCCTACTGCGAGACTCTTTCTGCGTGGTTACCGACCGTGCCTTTTGCAATTTCGGCATATCATTAATGTAGCACTATTATTGCTACGTTGTGTGATGCCAAGAGAAAAATGTTGAGAGTTCGATTGTCCGAAAAAGAGTTTGAGGCATTGAGAGAGTACGCTGAATCAACAGATAGGCAAATATCGGAAGTTATCCGAGACTACATTAAACGTCTGCCAACCAGTAGACTTGACGAGGACGCGCATTCCCCTACGCATTCCTCCCACGGCTAAAAGCCGTTGGGCTTCCTGCTTCGATTACTGTGAGAATGCCCACCTTATTATAAAGCTGTGAGTTTTTCCCATGTTAAAGCTGTATCACTATCCGATTTCTCCAAATTCGCGTCGTGTCTGGATTACGTTGCTCGAAAAAGAACTTGAGTTTGAATTGGTGGAGATGAAACTGGATGGCGAACAGTTCCAGCCAGAATATTTAGCACTCAATCCCTTTCACCATATTCCAGTTTTGGTAGACGACGGCTTTAATATAGTAGAATCTTTGGCAATTTTAGATTATTTAGAGGCAAAGTACCCCAAACCTGCGATGTTGCCAACTGATGCCAAGGATTTGGCGAAAGTGAAAATGGTGCAACTGGTAAGTGTGAATGAGTTATTGCCTGCTACTGTTTCACTGTCTGGGGTGATGTTAGGCTTATCGGTTAATGCAGAAAAAATTGAACAGGCAAAGCAGAAAGCGGCAACGGTACTGAAGTTTTTTGAGGATTTATTAGATGAACGCCCTTACTTTGGCAGTCAAAGCATAACTTTAGCTGAGGTTGTGGCTGGAACTATCGTACCCTGGTTGCCGAGAACGGGTTTGTCCTTAAGTGATTATCCAAAATTGAGTGCTTGGTGCGATCGCCTAATAGCACGTCCTGCTTGGCAAACGACTGAGGCGACACCCGAGGCAATGGAAGCGTTAAAATCTCGCATGGCGGCAAGAATGACGCACAAACCCACAAGCTAGCATCAGGCTGCATTCACAAGCCGACGATTAAACCTGCTCTTTAGCCCGTCCGCATATAAGACGGGCTGGATGCTTCCACAAGAATCTAGAACTATATTTTATATAATTAAGAACCGCTATATGCAATAAGTCTAGTATTTTATCAAGGAGTAAAATCTTACATATTTTGTCTGTTTGCCCTTTTTTTACTGTAGCTCAAAGCCTGAAAATGGCAAATTATCTGTAAACTTTATTTAAATGAATAAGTTCTATAAAAATGACAATTATTTAATACAATTCTTATCAAAGTACTCTTAATGAGTATAGCACTCGCACAGAAACAGTCTTGAACTATAAATAGTCTTATATACTTTACTTTTTGTCAAGACTAATACTAACTTTATCATTGCTCGACTATGAAACAACCTGCTGCTATTACAACTGCAATATTCACGACTTGCGCTATGCTGCTAACAGCCTGTGGCGGCGGCACTAACAGTAGTACAAACACTGGAACTAACGCCACCCCAAATTCTGCAACTAACGCCACAGCGACAACAAGTACATCTGGTGCTATTCCCATTGGTATTGCCTTGGCGCAAACGAGCAACGTGGCATTACTTGGTCAAGAGGGATTTGTTGGAGCCAAAATTGCCGAGAAGTATTTCAATGATCAGGGCGGCATCAATGGCACTCCAATTCGATTAGTTATGCAAGATACTGGCGGAGATGAAGCCGGAGCAATTAATGCTTTTCAAACTTTAATTAACAAAGATAAAGTTGTTGGTATTGTTGGTCCTACTTTATCACAGCAAGCTTTTAGTGCCGACCCGATTGCAGACCGTGCTAAAGTTCCAGTGCTTGGAGCATCAAATACGGCAAAAGGAATTCCGGAAATAGGTGATTATGTTGCGCGTGTATCGGTACCAGTTTCTATCGTCGCTCCTAATTCGGTAAAAGCTGCGCTTAAGCAGAATCCTAATATTAAAAGAGTGGCAGTATTTTACGCTCAAAACGATGCGTTTAACAAGTCAGAAACAGAAATATTTCAGAAGACAGTTAAGGACCAAGGGCTAGAATTGGTAACAGTTCAAAAGTTCCAAACCACTGACACCGACTTTCAAGCGATCGCCACCAATGCTCTTAACTTAAAACCCGATTTGGTAATCATATCTGGTTTGGCTGCGGACGGAGGTAACTTAGTTAGACAACTGCGGGAACTGGGTTATAAAGGGATAATTGTAGGTGGTAATGGCTTTAACACACCAAATATCTTCTCTGTGTGCAAAGCGCTTTGTGATGGCGTGTTGATTGCTCAAGCTTACAGTCCTGAACATCCAGGAGAAATTAACGAAACATTTCACAAAATCTATGTTCAGCAATACAAGAAAGAACCTGCCCAATTCAGTGCTCAATCTTTTACAGCAGTACAGGTATATGTAGAAGCTCTGAAAGCTTTGGATAAAAAGACCAAAATTAGTACAATGTCCATTGATAAACTGCGGACTGAATTAAATAAGCAATTACTAGCAGGAAAATACAACACTCCTCTGGGTGAAATCTCTTTCACACCAGTAGGTGATATCGTTCAAAAAGATTTTTACGTCTCCCAAATTAAGATGGATAAAGACGGAAATAATGGCAAGTTTGTATTCTTAAAATAGCTGCAATATGGAGATAAATCTGGTTTTACAAAAGTTGTTGAATGGTTTATCCATAGGCAGTGTCTACGCTATTTTTGCCTTGGGATACACCTTGGTTTACTCCATTTTGGGCATCATTAATTTAGCTCATGGTGCAGTTTTTACCTTGGGTGCTTATCTGACATATGCACTCGTAGGTGGTGCTTTTGGATTTAATGGATTGCTGGCTAATGCATCGCTACCTATACAATTACCATTTGCTGTTGCCTTGATTTTAGGAAGTATCCTTGCAGGGTTAGTTGGGGTGGCAATTGAACGTCTTGCCTTTCTCCCTTTGCGACAGCGGGGTTCTGACCCTTTACTCACAGTTGTTTCCAGTTTGGGTGTAGGAGTGGTTATTGTTAACTTGCTCCAGTACCTGGTAGGGGCAGAAAGTTACACATTTCCAGCAAACACTTACGGTAATTTGCCACCTGCTATCAATTTTGGCACAGCCGAAAACCCGATTCCCATTCGCACTGTTCAACTGGTGATTTTTGCTATATCAGTAGTGATTGTTGCCATTCTTACTGGTTTTATTAATTACACGAAGTATGGTAAGGCAATGCAGGCGATCGCCGAAGATCCAACCACCGCCAGTTTGTTGGGAATAAACAGCGATCGCTTTATTGTGCTGACGTTTTTTATCAGCAGTTTTATTGCAGGAGTGGCGGGAACATTGGTTGCTTCTAGTGTCAGCATTGCTGGACCTTATTTTGGACTGAGTTTTGGGTTGAGGGGGTTATCAGTCATTGTCTTGGGGGGTTTGGGCAGTATTCCCGGTGCGGTGCTAGGAGGTTTGGTGATTGGACTGGTAGAGGCGTTTGTCCCAGGTGAATATTCAGGGTATAAAGATGCTGTTGCCTTTGGCATCCTATTTATCATGCTGTTAGTTCGACCCCAAGGTTTACTGGGGCGTCGGTTTGTACAGAAAGTTTAAAAGCGATTGGTAACTCAATGATTATCGACCCAGAAAAAGTACCTACTGAAAGGAGAACGAATTACCCCGATGAGTTCAAGCCAATTGTTGCAGGACGAGTTCGACAACGGTTAGGCAACTTTGCAGGACTCAAGAACTTTGGGGTAAATCTGGTGAAGTTAGAACCTGGAAGCAGTTCTGCTTTGCGACACTGGCATTCGCATGAAGATGAATTCATATATATTTTGGAAGGTGAACTCACTTTAATCACAGATGCAGGTGAGGAAATTTTGAAACCAGGAATGGCAGCGGGATTTCCAGCTAATGAGGCAAATGGACATCATTTGGTGAATCGGTCGTCGGTGGTTGGTGTTTATCTAGAGGTGGGCGATCGCATACCCTACGACGACGTGACATATCCTGATCATGATTTGATGGCAAAAGCCAGTCCTGATGGCGAATTCAGCGTATTTATCCATAAGGATGGAACACCCTACTAAAGCTTAGTCAAAACTCTTGAAAATGGCTGAATTTATCGCTACTTACGGGTCTCTTATCGTCTCTATGGTACTGGGGGCGCTGCTGGGGCTATCGTTATACTTGCCACTGATGGCGGGACAGTTGTCTATGGCAAGCCCTGGCTTTTATGCTTTGGGTGGTTATATTGCGGCAATTCTTTCCACAACCGTTTTTTCTTCTACAACTGGTTCATTCCCGATTCCACTGTTATTACTAGAAATGTTGATTGCTGGTGTGGTTTCTGGTTTATTGGGTGTGGTGGTGGGAATTCCAGCGTTGCGGTTACGAGGGATTTATTTGGCGATCGCCACCATTGCCTTTGTGGAAGTTCTGCGAGTCATATCTCTAAATTTAGATATTACAGGTGGTGCTGTCGGCATTTTTGCCATTCCCCAACCATTTCAAACACCAATCGAATACTTGTGGATTGCCCTGCCATTACTCCTGATTAGTATTGTCTTCGTTTACCGTTTAGAACGCATCCGAGCCGGAAGAGCATTCATCGCTATCCGTGAGGATGAATTGGCAGCAAGTGCGATGGGAATTAACCCAACTTACTACAAAGTTTGGGCATTCACGTTAGGGTGTATTCTGGCAGGAGTGGTTGGTGCAATCAGCGCCCACTTTCTCAATACCTGGAATGCACGCCAAGGTACCTTTGATGCGAGTATTATTTACTTAACTTTCGTGTTAATTGGTGGTTCCAGAACTTTTCTTGGTTCCGTCGTTGGAGGTATGGTATTTACAGCTCTGCCAGAAGTGTTGAGAGCAATAGCAGATACAGGTGGTTTACCGAGTTGGCTAGCGCAATTTTTGCGAGATGGTAGATTAATTATCTTTGGATTACTTATAGTTATCGGTACAATATTTTTCCCCCAAGGTCTTGTCACTCCAGATTTATTTAAAAAACCTAAAAAGCGCAGCAAAGATGTATTGAAATAACTATAATGACTCAAGAAAATGTGACGAAAACTGTATTTGGACTACCGATATTAGAGGCGAAAAACCTCACTCGTCGCTTCGGGGGATTAGTGGCAGTTAATAATGTCTCTTTCGTAGTCAATCAACATGAAATTTTTGGGCTGATTGGTCCCAATGGTGCTGGCAAGACAACTTTATTTAATTTAATAACAGGATTAATTACACCTTCGAGCGGCGAATTACTTTATCAAGGTAGCGGAATTTCTCAACTCCCTCCCCATAAAATTGCAGGTTTGGGTATTGCTCGAACATTCCAAAATATTCGCCTATTTGCTGAACTATCTGCATTAGAAAATGTTAGAATTGCGCGTCATTTACATACTAAAAGTAGTTTGGTGAAAGGTGCTTTAGGACTGCCACCGACTTTCAAGGAAGAACAAAAAAATAAGCAAAAATCATTAGAATTACTAGATCTGGTTGGTTTGGGCGATCGTATCGATGAAAAAGCTAAAAACTTTTCCTACGGTGACCAACGACGACTAGAAATTGCCCGCGCCCTTGCCTTAGAACCGCAAATTTTACTCTTAGACGAACCGGCTGCGGGTATGAACCCCAGCGAAAAGCAACAACTCAGTAAATTTATCCGTAACCTCCGCGACAAATTCAACTTGACAATAATCCTGATTGAGCATCATGTACCTTTAGTTATGGGTTTATGTGACCGTATCGCCGTTTTAGATTTTGGTCAGTTGATTGCTTTAGGAGAACCATCTGTTGTCAGAAATAACCCAGCTGTCATTAACGCGTATTTGGGTAACGACTAAGGATATTAACCACAAACGCACACAAATGAACACAGATATATTAAATAATAAAGAAAGTTTTCAAATATTAGAAATCAAAGACCTTTATGTTAACTATGGAGGCATTGAAGCTCTACAAAATATTAATTTATATATAAATAATGGCGAAGTCGTGACTTTGATAGGTGCTAATGGTGCCGGCAAAACGACGACTCTGCGCGCTATCTCCAAAATAGTTAATCCTCACCGTGGCAAAATTATGTACAGCGGACGTAACATAACCCGCCGCCAATCGCACGAAGTTGTACAACTAGGTATCGCCCATTGTCCTGAAGGAAGAAGAGTATTAGCGCGGCAAACAGTTTTAGATAACTTACTCTTGGGTGCTTATATTCGCTCTAATCAAACAGAGGTAAGGAATGATATTCAATACTACTTTGAGATGTTCCCGCGTTTAGCACAAAGACGCCATCAACTCGCGGGAACCCTCAGTGGTGGTGAACAACAAATGTTAGCCATAGCCCGTGCTTTGATGAGTAAACCCAAACTTTTGCTTTTAGATGAACCAAGTTTGGGTTTAGCACCTACAATTGTTCGCGAAATTTTCAGCATTATTCAGAATTTGCGTGCTACAGGCGTGACTATCCTTCTAGTTGAACAAAACGCTAACCTTGCCCTACAAATTGCTGATCGTGGTTATGTGTTAGAAGCTGGTTGCATTACCCTGTCAGGTGCAGCATCGGAATTAATCACCGATGAGCGAGTGAAAAAGGCTTATTTGGGGTGATTAAGTTATTAGACTTCTTGCATTCATTCCAAAAAAAAGAATAATTAACCACAGATGGACACAGATGGACACAGATGGACACAGATGGAATCAAAGAGATGCAATCTTGTCTATTGTTTCAGCAGAGATTTGAGAGGCATAACACATGGTACAGTTACCAACCAAAATCTTAACCTTGGAAGAGTTTCTTAAATTACCAGAAACTAAGCCAGCAAGTGAGTATATTGATGGTCAAATTATTCAAAAACCAATGCCTCAGGGAAAACACAGTATTATTCAAGGGGAACTAGTTAGCAGTATAAATGCTGTAACAAAGGCTAAGAAAATTGCTTTTGCCTTCCCAGAATTGCGGTGTACCTTTGGTGGACGTTCAATTGTGCCAGATGTCGCTGTGTTTGCTTGGCAGCGAATTCCCATAGATGAACGTGGAGATGTAGCAAATGTTTTTCAAGCTGCTCCAGATTGGACAATAGAAATTCTTTCTCCAGACCAAAGCCAGACCAAAGTAACAAGTAATATATTACATTGTCTTGAGCATGGTAGCTCCTTGGGTTGGCTGATTGATCCAGATGAGCGGGCAGTATTAGTTTATCCGCCTGGACAACAGCCACAATTTTTACAAAAAGAACAGGAAATATTACCAGTTCCTCATTTAGTAGGTGACTTTCAATTGAGTGTAGGGCAATTATTTGGATGGTTGAAGTTGTAAGTGAATGACCAGAATATTTGGTTCAGATTCCCGACTTCGTAAAAGTTGTCGGGAATCTTGTTGTTCACGTAAGCGTGATTATTTGCAGAACAACTCAAATGTGAGTGAGAGTAATAGAAGTTCGTGCGATGGGATTAAATGACTCGGCGTTGAGTGTTAGATACTCGGCGTTGAGTTTTGGAATCTCACCATTGAGTGTTGGAACCTCGGCGGTGAGTGTTAGATACTCGTCATTGAGTGTTGGAACCTAGTCGTTGAGTGTTAGAGCTTCGTTATCAAGTATCAAAACCTCGGCGTTGAGTATTGAAAACTCATTGCCGAGTATCAGAATCTCGCCGTTGAGTGTTAAAAACTCGTTGCCGAGTATTAGAACCTGATTGTTGATACGCGCGTTGCATTCTACGTATCACCTCACCCCGCCCTTACGGGCACCCCTCTCCGAACTCGCGGAGAGGGGCAGGGGGTGAGGTTCTTGCACTTAGTATGAGTTGCTTGTATAGAGCGACAGGGAAAACGGGTAGCGGTGATTCTCTGTGCGACAGAATGCGATCGCCTCTTGCATTCATTCCAAAAAAAAGAATAATTAACCACAGATGGACACAGATGGACACAGATGAAATCAAACAGATGCAATCTTGTCTAGTTTAGATAAGACCAAAACCGTTATCAAGACATCAATGTAGAGACGCGCTGTTTGAAGCGTCTCTACACCTATAGCGATCGCGCGTCTCTACACGTATAGTTACACAACTTGTCATATTATTTAATATACAGCCCGCGAAACGGGCTTAGTTTATGTAGCCCTAAACTTTAGCCTGCGGGAAATGTATCAAATCATCGCATGAGTCAAATAGTCTGGATTGCAAGACACGCCAACCGCCTGGATTTCGTCAACCCTGATTGGTTTCTCACAGCAGAACGACGCTACGATCCACCACTGTCTGAAGATGGTATGGTGCAAGCGCAGCAGTTAGCCAAGCGTCTCAAGGGAGAAAATATTGCCCACATTTTTGCTTCCCCTTTCCTACGAACAGTACAAACAGCGATCGCAGTTGCAGAAGTTCTCGATTTACCAATAAAACTGGAAACAGGCTTGAGTGAATGGCTGAATCCAGCTTGGATGACAGAAGAACCACAGCGACTCTCAACTCCAGCATTAGCAGAATTATTCCCCAGAATTGACATCGGCTACACTTCGTGCATTGCTGCAAAATACCCGGAAACAAGAGAACAAATGCTGGAACGTTCCGGGCAAACTGCGAGATGCTTAACTACAGAATTCTCTCCAGAGGATATTCTTTTAGTGGGACACGGTGCATCTGTATTGGGGGCGACAATAGGCTTAGTAGGTGAAATTGCCAGAACGGAAGTGAAAGCTTCGTTGTGTTCTTTAGTAAAAGTTGTGCGTCAGCACCCAGAGTGGTTGTTAGAACTCAAGGGAGATACCTCCCATTTAACACAGGTAGAAGAAGTCATTCGGTTTAATTAAGAAGAACTCATATGACACTATTATTGGCAGGAGACATCGGCGGCACGAAAACCATTTTGCGTCTGGTTGAGGCGTCAGATAAGCATCTATCACGTACTATTTATGAGGAACGGTACCGTAGTGGGGATTTTCCTGATTTAGTGCCGATAGTCCAGCAGTTTTTGCTCAAAGCTAATACACCAACACCACAAAAAGCCTGTTTTGCGATTGCAGGACCTATAGTAAAAAATACCGCTAAACTGACTAATTTAGCTTGGTTCCTCGACATCGAACGTTTACAACAAGATTTGGGCATCGCCCAAGTTTCTTTGATCAACGACTTTGCCGCCGTTGGGTATGGCGTTTTGGGTTTAGACAAACAAGATTTCCTGACTTTGCAACCTGGCAAACTCAACCCCGAAGCCCCGATTGCGATTATTGGTGCTGGTACTGGTTTGGGGCAAGGATTTTTAATCAAGCAAGGAGACAACTATCAAATCTTCTCTTCTGAAGGTGGACACGCTGATTTTGCCCCGCGTAGCGAGTTAGAGTTTCAGCTTTTGAAATACCTGCTGGATAAGCATGATATCCAACGGGTTTCTGTGGAACGAGTCGTTTCAGGTATGGGAATTGTCGCTATTTACCAATTTCTGCGCGATCGCAAAATTGGTACTGAATCTCCAGAAATTGCTCAAGTTGTCAGAACCTGGGAACAAGAAGCGGGACACCAAGAAAAAAGCGTCGATCCCGGTGCTGTCATTGGTAAAGCAGCATTAGAGAAAAGCGATCGCCTCTCGGAACAAACCATGCAATTGTTTGTAGAAGCATACGCCGCAGAAGCAGGGAATCTGGCGCTGAAACTTCTACCCTACGGTGGTTTATATGTTGCTGGAGGAATTGCACCTAAAATACTACCCTTAATTCAACAAGATAGATTCCTGCTTAATTTCACGCAAAAAGGTAGAATGCGTTCCCTCCTAGAAGACATCCCCGTGCATATTATCCTTAATCAACAAGTGGGACTCATAGGTGCTGCGATCGCTGCTGCTAGGTTATGACAGAAACAATTCAAAATTCAAAATTCAAAATAAAAAAAAGAAAATTTTGGATTTTGAAAAAAAAGATATAACAATCTTATTTAAGTAAGTCGGCAAGAAAAAACCAAACTATGTAAAGAAAAGTAAAATCTCTGTATTTGGCTCGTAGTAGCGCTATGGCTGACGCCACGCTGCGCGAACAGCGCTAAAGCGCTACTACAAACCAGTGATGATTATTTGCGCCGACTTACTTACAGTAGATTGCAAGTTGGTGAAGTACAAAGATACCCCACCCGCGCTGTCGCGCACCCTCCCCTTGCTAAGGGGAGGGTTGGGGAGGGGTGTACTCCATTTAGATGCAAACCGCTATAATTTGTGTGAAAGTGTCTCCGGGAAGCGCATAAATCGCGCCAGATTCCTCAGATTCCCGACTTCTTTAAGAAGTCGGGAATCTTGTTGTGTTTATGGTTGACGCTGACGATTTTTGTAACACTGCCAAATTTTATCCCCTCCCCAAATCAACATTCCTACAACAACTCCAAAAAGGAGACTGTAACCAAGCGATAAGGTGAAGCGATGAGGAAAAGGAGTGGAAAAGGGAGGTAACAGAGGTTCTTCTTTTGTGATTAAGGCGTAACTCGATGCCAAAATCCCGCCAGAACCAATTGCACTACCTACCGCAAGAATAGTGATTTGTAAGTTGCGATCGCCTATTTCTTTCTTTTCCTCTGCAAGGCGATCGCTTTTCGCCCTGTCTATCGCCACACGTCCCCGGATTGAGGCGATCGCTTTATCTAGCAAACTAGAACCATGATGAAAATATCCCAACTCTGCTCTTATTTGTTCCTGAAAATAAGAGCAGTTTTCTAAGCTAAATATTTCTAAGAAGCTAATATCTTCTTCTTTCATCATACCACGTATTTGTTGCAATCTATCAGCATAGTTTCGAGCATTGATGGCGATTGTATTTTGGTATGCTTCCAGATATCGCAGAAGATTGGCATAATCTAATCCCATTTTGGGAAGTGTCTTTAATTTCTGGCTTAATTGCTCTAATTGTTTTTCTGTTAATAACTTATCGTCCCCAAATTGTTCTAAAGTCTTAATTTCTTCTTCTATTTTGCTATATTCTTTATTTGTGTCTTGATAAACTTGCCGGTTTTGTTGAAAAGCTTTCACAACTTTGGCACGAAAGAAAAATAAATCGAAGAATTGTTCCTGATAAAAATTAAATTTTTCTTCGGCTTCTGGATGGCTGAAGAACCAAACTAAAATATGACGGTAATTGGTTAATTGGTTAAAAAGCCCGTATTCAAAAATGGGGCTACCAAATAAGGTAGCGGAACGAGCAAATGGGGGTATGGTATAGTCTTGAGGAAAGAAAGCTTTGAGACATTCATCAGCAAGTTCCTTCAAAGCTTTCTGATTTTGAGGGTCTTGTTCTGATGACAACCAAGCGGTAATGATTAGGGTTTCACCAAGAAATTTCTTGTTTCCATTTAACAGGAAACAATTATTTGGGTTCAACCGACTTAAAAGCTGAATATCGACATCCTCAGTTCTTTGACCATTTTCTGTTTGTGGACGATATAGATTGAGCCACAACCCGTAACTATCGTAAAGTCGTAGCGGATAGGCAAAGCCGTCAATAATAATTGACCGATGATTTAAAGTCACCTCACCTTCAATAGGAGCATCTTCTCTTTGTTTCTCGGCTTTGATTAAAGAGACACTAGGGTTATTTGGCTCTTTTTCTAAATCCAGCCATTCCATCAAGTTTAAATTTTTATGCAGTATTTTGTAGATGATTTCATCACAGGTTTGCCAAAGCCAATGTTTCTCCTTTTCTTCTGCATCATCACCATCAGCGCTTTTTTGCAGAACAAAGGCAAATAAATGGACATTGGCAGCATAGACTTTAGGACTCATTAGGACTTTTTACAAAAGTATGATTAATTAATATTTAGAACCACAGATGGACACAGATTAACACAGATAATTTATCCATGTGTATCTGTGTTATATCAAGTCTCGTTAAATACTTATTATTACCTGAATAACCCCACCCCGGTAAAGCTGCGCTATGGCTAACGCCACGCTAGTCCCTAAGAGGGACGCTGCGCAAACGCTATCACCTCCCCTCCCCGCTTGCGGGGAGGGGATTGAGGGGTGGGGTTCTTCAGGAATGATAAGCAATCAACCGAACCTGATATTAATCTGCGATTTTATGTTTATAAATTTGACTTTTGCAATCTTGTTTATTTTTTAGGAGGTTCTGGCTGTGGATTTTTCTGCCGTTCATCAATAATTTTTTGGTAATCTGGAAACTGATTGATTAAAGTTCCTTCTTGGTTTGCTGGATTACGTTTTTTGATAGTAATTTCTCTAGCAGCAAACAGGGCAGCATCTGCAACATCTGGATGTTCTCTACACCAAGCGGTAATTGCATCAGCAGCTACTGAAACTGGTTGATTTTCTAAATCTGCCAAGGTTTGCTTAATTGTCAACAAATCTTCGCGGCTTTTTTCATCAAAGACAAATCCTTGCTGTTCTACGACTTGCAAAAAAGCCTCAATGATGATGCTAGGTTCATTAGCTTCCATAGGTTATACCTCCACTAGGATTTGAGATTTTGTTCTTCGTAGTGAGGAATGCGCGTCCTCTTGTACAAAAGCCAATACGGTTCAGTTAAGGATTTTAGTGGCATTCGCGTTCTCTGTAGAGACGCGACGCCAGTCGCCTGCGGAGGGAAACCCTCCTGCAGCGCTGGCTCGCCATGGCGCGTCTCTACAATATGGTTCTACTACGAACTTTATTGCCCAATTGCACAGAAACCAGCCCAAGCCTCAGGTTTGCGAAAGGGTTTATGCTCAGGAAAATACCACGTTTGTAGACGCTGCTGAATTGTTTGCTTATGTTCTTCATGTATATTGAGGTGATTTTGAGCCCATTCTATGAGTTCGGCTTGAGTAGAGTTGCGTAACCAGCGCTGCGCCTGACAAAGTGCTTGGGCGATCGCCAGAGAGTGCTGATTGTCGTAAAATCGAATCATTAACAAAGCAGTCGCGAAGTCATCCACCGACCACAAACTGCTGACTATACTAGAACTGCCTGCCTTGAGAAAGCCACTCGGTAAACCGATATACTCATCGCTGGTGCTGAAAGGATCGGAAAGCCCAGTTTCACAAGCGGAGAGAGTGACGAGGCGACATTCTGGTAAATTGAGATTAAAGATGTCAGGTAAGGTGAGGCATTTTTCTAAGTCAATGGCATCACCATTTGCTAACTTTCGACAGCGTTTGCTGGAGTCAGCATCGGCAGGTATGGGAGAAATGCAATCTGCTAAAGCTATTGCCGAATCTACAGGCGAATTTCTATCAAAGTAGCCGTGACAAGAAAAATGAATGACTTGAGCTTGAGACAAACTCTCAAAAGCTGGTGTTTGGAATAAAGCTTGTTTGGTAGCGTTGCGTTTTTCTATAACAGTGGTTGGCTGGAAGTCACGCTCAATCGTTTCTACTTCAATATTGGTATAAAGCAGGTTCTCGTTGGGATCTTGAATGGCGAATAGAGAACGTGATTCCTCGCCGCCAGTGCGCGTCCCCCTCCTCGCTTGCGGGGAGGGGTTAGGGGTGGGGTTCCGAGATTTGGCTAATTTTAACAACTGACAACTAGGCGCATATCTCACCCCACCAGGAAATTTATCCAAAAGACAATTCCCTTCTTCCCCAATCTTACTTTTCACTTGATCGGTCGAACCTCTCTCCAAACCTCTCTCCTGCAAGGAGAGAGGCTTTGAATTGTCGCCATTTCCCAAGGGGGTTAGGTTTTGCGTTGGTTTTTCCCCAATAGGCAAAGCGTGCAGCGGTAATAAGTGCAGGTAACGATGGGGTACGAGAATTAAGGCTTGGCAGGAAGATGGTATGAAGTCGAGAATATCATTGATGTGGAGAATCTCAGCTAACTCGCTCAGTTTGGCAGCCAGTTGATATCGCCAGCGTGGTTTATCGGTAGCGTAAGTTTCCAGATACTCATCTGACCATTTATTTAAATCTTCTAAATCTTGCTGGGAAGATTTCCAAATTATCGGGTGTTGGTTGTCGCGAGTGATGATAAAAGCGCGAAAGCAATTATCAAAGATATACCATTGCACAATTGCAGTGCAGTCATCCACAAGCGCTTGAATTTCAGCAAAGCGGATATGTTCCAATTCTTCGGCAATTTTTTGGTCGAGTTCGTGCAGTGGCTGAAAAGGCTTTTGACTTGCTATCAGTTCCACCAAGTTACGCGTTTTGCTACGCTCGATGTATTCCACTGCCTGGTCGTAGTATTCTAATTCCAGACAAACTTCCACCATGCGGCGATAAAGCTCATTCCATTCCTCTGCAAGTTTTTGTTTGATTTCATCGCCACAGACAATTTCACCCCGCAGAAATTCTACAGTGTCGATAGCAGATTGAAAGATGTTGTAAGCATCGGCATACTGCTCAGCATCTATGTAAGCTAAACCCAAATTAAACGCAGTTTCAGCATGGTTTTGGGGCAAAGCATTGCGCGTGCGGACTTGCAAGGCGTTTGTGCAGCATGAGATCGCAATTTCTAAATTCTCGGCACGCTCCCCCCGGATGCGGTTTCTGTAAGCTGCGCCCAGGTTCTTTTGCGTGGTTGCCCAGTCGATAGGAAAGCGATCGCGCGTGCGTTCTTGCAACGCCTGTGTGTAGCATGAGATCGCAATTTCTAAATTCTCGGCACGCTCCCCCCGGATGCGGTTTCTGTAAGCTGCGCCCAGGTTGTTTTGCGTCATTGCCCAGTCGATGGGAAAGCGATCGCGCGTGCGTTCTTGCAACGCCTGTGTGTAGCATGAGATCGCCAGTTCTAAATTCTCGGCACGCTCCCCCCGGATGCGAACGCTGTAAGCATTGCCCAGGTTGTTTTGCGTACCTGCCCATTCGATGGGAAAGCGATCGCGGGTGTATTCTTGCAACGCCTGTGTGTAGCATGAGATCGCAATTTCTAAATTCTCGGCACGCTCCCCCCGGATGCGGTTCCTGTAAGCATTGCCCAGGTTGTTTTGCGTCATTGCCCACTTCATGGGAAAGCGATCGCGCGTGTGTTCTTGCAACGCCTGTGTGTAGCATGAGATCG